>NZ_APIO01000053.1:0-27844 GCF_000408945.1 Pseudomonas sp. G5(2012) | reverse complement strand
GCTCATGCCGATGCCGTTGTCTTCGACCTGGATCTCCGCCCACGGCGGATTCAGCTTGGTGCGCAGGATGATGCGCCCTGGTTCGCTGTCGTCTTCACGCTGGTGAATGGCTTGAGCGGCGTTTTTCAGCAGGTTGAGCAGCACCTGTTCCAGCTCGTTGGCGGTACCGGGCACTGGCCCCAGCGCCGGGTCGAACTGGCGAATGATCGCCTGGCCCTTGAAGTCGAAACCAATCGCCAGGTCGAAGTCGTTTCCGGCGATTTCCACCGCCTGGTCGATCAGCGCTGGCAGATCGCACGGGGCCATTTGGCGGGTACTGCGCCGACTGAAGCTAAGCATGTGCGTGACGATCTTCGCCGCCCGGGCGCCGGCCTGCTGGATGCCGTCGAGCAGTTGTGGCACTTCGCGTGCTTGCAGGTACTGGTTGACGGTCGATAGCTCGACACCGATCTGCTCGGCCTGTTCCAGGTTCTTCGGCAGTTCAGGGGACAGCCGGCGGCGGATATTCTGCACGTTGTGCAGGATCGCACCGAGCGGGTTGTTGATTTCGTGGGCCATGCCGGCGGCGAGGCCACCGACGGAAAGCATTTTCTCTGACTGCACCATCATTTCTTCAAGGGACAGGCGCTGGGTAATGTCGTCGATGCGGATCACCACGCCGCGTCCGGCACCGCCCATCAACGGATAGAAGGTCAGGGCGTAGTGGCGGGGTTCATCGTCCTTGACCCAGGTCACGCGCTCGATCTTGGCCACCGTGTGTTGCTCGACGGTTTGCTTGAGCTGCGGCAGGAACGGCTTGAGCGGTTCGAAGGCGAGGAAGATCGGCTGGTTCAAGGCTTCGTCCAGGCGTGTACCGGAAAGGGCACTGGCTTCCTGGTTCCACTGCGTTACGTAAAGCTGTTCGTCGAGGGCGATCAGCGCCGATGGCATGGAGTCGATGATGCTGTTGAGGTAATTCTGGAAACCCGTGAGTTTTTTCTCGATCTTGCTCCGTACCTGGACTTCGAGTTCCAGCTTGCGATTGGTGTGGCGGGTTTCTTCGGCCAGTCCCTGGGCCTGGTCATACGCGGCCTGGGAGTCATCGCGGGCGCGTTTGAGTTGCTGTTCCCGGGCTTCGATCCGCGAGAGCATGGTGTTGAACGCCTCGGCCAGGCTGCCGATTTCATCGTGATTGCCCCGGGAGGCGCGCAGGGCGTAGTTCTCTTCCCGGGTCACTTGGCGGGAGAGCTCCTCCAGCTGATGAATCGGCCGGGTAATCAGGCGTTTGATCTGTCGCGCGATGACCAGCCACAGCAGCACGCTGAAAATCAGGATTCCCAGGCTGGCGGTCAGGGTCCCGGTATAGAACGCCATGGGCAGCTCGCTACTGGCCACCAGCAGCAAGTGGCCGGGTGCGGTGCCGGGGCGGGGCAGGGTGATGACCTGGTTACTGCGAAACTCGGTGACTTGCCAGGATTCGATGTGCCGGTAATGCTTGGGCAGGCTCAGGTGATCGCCATGTTGCAACTGCGCCAGGCGCTCGCCCTTGCCGTCATACAGGGCCGCAGCGCGCAGTGGTGAATAGCTGTCGAGCTCATCGAGCAGGCGTTGGGCGCTTTGCGGCGATTGCAGTGCCTCGGACACCAGGCTCGGGTTGGAGACCAGCCGGCCGATGGTCTGCAGGGCCTGGGGCGCCATGCTTTCCTGAGAAATGTAGTAAGCGGCGCTGATAAAGGTCAGGTTCGCAACCAGCAGTACAGTGGTCAACAGCACCAACAGGGCGGCCAGCAGTTTCTGGCCGACAGGGAGGTTTTCAAGACGCTGGCGCAATGGCATCAGGTTTATCGCTGCAAGGGAACAAGTGGCCAGCGTAGCCGCTGCTCAGTCGCTGGGCAATCCAAGGCTGAGCAGGCGCGCGATCAACTTGGACTCAAGCTGATTGAGGTGCGGCAGGTTCAGTTGATGCCGCGCCGCGACTTTACAGGCATGGCCCAGCAGGTAACTGATTTCGGTGCGGCGCCGGTTGCTGACGTCCTGGTACATCGAGGAGTAGTTGGCAGCGGTCGCGTGGATCACCCGTTCAACCTCCTGTTGCAGGTTTTCGGCGGCTGCTGGCTGGCCGCATCGCTCAAGCAGATCGATGAGTTCGCCGCACAGGGTGGCGACCTCACAACGGTGCTCCTGCAACCCGCCGTTGCGACAATCGTGCAGCACTGTCAACGGATTGATCGCGCAGTTGAGCGCCAGTTTGCGCCACAACCGGGTGAGAATCTCGGTGCTCCACTCATGGGGAATGCCCGCGGCGTCGAGGTCGTCCAGCCAGATCGGCGCGACAGGGTGGCCGGCATCCCCCAGCCAGGTAAACCCGTGCCCGGCAAAGACTACACGCCAGTCACCGTCGCGAAAGGCGCCTTCCGTGCTTGACGCATAGATGCAGCGCGCCTGCGGGACTTGCGCCGCCACGGCGTCCTGGCTGCCCAGGCCGTTCTGCAGCAGGATCAGTTCGGCGCCGGGCGCCAGTCGGGGTGCCAGCTGTGCCACGGCCAGTTCCGCATCGTAGGCCTTGCAGGCGACCAGTAGTCGATTAATCGGTGCGAGGCTGTCAGCCGTTTCGGCGCTCACTGGATATAGCTGTGCCTGGTCATGTTCCACCAGGGTCAAGCCGCCTGCCGCCTCGTACGCCCGTAGCCGGGCTGAGTCACGCAGTATCAGGCGCACCGGCACTGCGGCCCGAGCCAGGCGAGTGGCCCACAACGTGCCGAGGCTACCGGCGCCTAGTACATGCCAGGTGGTGGACATCAGCTTTTTGCTCTGTTTAAGGCGCGCATGGGTGGCTCGCAGTGAATGATCGGAAAGACCCGTTATAATCAGCGCGGATTTTAACCGCAAGCCAGGCGTGCTCCATCTTGATCGAGCGCGCCCTATTTATTGGAGAGATTACATGCCGTCGTTCGACGTGGTATCCGAACTGGACAAACACGAAGTCACCAACGCGGTCGAGAACGCCGTCAAGGAACTCGATCGTCGCTATGACCTGAAAGGCAAAGGCAGCTTCGAGTTCAAGGAAAAGGACCTGACCGTCAACCTGACCGCTGAAGCGGATTTCCAGCTCGAAGCGATGATTGAGATCCTCAAGCTGGCCCTGGTCAAGCGCAAGATCGATGTGCAGTGCCTTGAGGTCAAGGATGCGTTTGCATCGGGCAAGCTGATGAAGCAGGAAGCTGTGCTCAAGGAAGGCATCGACAAGGAGCTGGCGAAGAAAATCGTCGCTCACGTCAAGGACGCCAAGCTGAAGGTGCAGGCCGCCATCCAGGGTGAGCAGGTGCGCATCACCGGCAAGAAGCGTGACGACCTGCAGGAAGCCATTGCAGTGCTGCGCGCCAAGGAATTCGGCATGCCGCTGCAGTTCAACAACTTCCGCGACTGACGTGCAAGGCGGGAACCTCCAGGCGTTTTCGGCGTCCGAGGCCCAAGCAACGGCAGAAACGATCGATCCGCACAGGATTCGGTCTTTCTGCCGCTTTATTTTTCGCGTGCCGGGTAGCCGGAAAAATGCAGGAGAAAGCAGATGGACTTAAATGCTGAAGTAGACAACCTGGTCAAGGTGTCCCAGTCCTGGATCCCGATGATCATGGAATATGGCAGCCGTGTGCTGCTGGCAGTGATTACCCTGGCGATCGGCTGGTGGTTGATCAACAAGGTCACGCACAAGCTCGGTGGCCTGATAGCCCTACGTAACGCTGATCTTGCGCTGCAAGGCTTTATCAGCAGCCTGGCGAACATCATTCTGAAGATCCTGCTGGTCGTCAGCGTGGCGTCGATGATTGGTGTGGAAACCACTTCGTTCGTGGCGGCGATCGGTGCGGCTGGCCTGGCCATTGGCCTGGCGTTGCAGGGCAGCCTGGCGAATTTCGCCGGCGGCGTGCTGATCCTGCTTTTCCGTCCGTTCCGTATCGGTGACTGGATCGAAGCCCAAGGCGTAGCGGGTACTGTCGACAGCATCCAGATCTTCCACACCGTGCTGCGCACCGGCGATAACAAGACCATCATCGTGCCTAACGGCAATCTGTCGAACGGCATCATCACCAACACCAACCGTCAACCGACCCGCAAGGTGGTATTTGATGTGGGTGTCGATTACGAAGCGGATTTGCAAAAGGCTCGTGAAGTCTTGCTGGAACTGGCCAAGGATCCGCGCGTGTTGGACGACCCGGCACCGCAAGCAGTCATTTCGACCCTGGGTGACAGTTCAATCACCGTTTCCCTGCGTGTCTGGGTGAAAACAGCGGATTACTGGGATGTGATGTTCATGTTTAACGAAAAGTCCCGTGATCGATTGAAAGCGGTGGGTATTGACATTCCATTTCCTCAGCGTGTAGTTCGTGTGGTTCAGGAAGCGGCCGTACTGTAAGCCTGTTTGTTAGTTGTTACATAAGCCCAAGAGGTGAATAGTCTCTTGGGTTTTTTTGTGACTGTTGATGAGTTCATTGAAAAAAGTATTAACGTTATGCGCGCAAGTTGCTTGCGGCAGCGTTTGCCATGTGGCATGCATAAAAAAACCGCCCACCTGAAAAGGTGGGCGGTTCTTGATCTACGCAGTTGCCTACTTACACCCTGATTACAGGATGCTCAGTGGGTACTCGATGATCAGGCGGGTGTCGTAGACGTCAGACGAGTAGCCGCTGTACGCGCCGTTCGAGCGGTAGTTGGCGAAACGTGCACGGAACGACAGGTCTTTTGCTGGACCTTCCTGTACGACGTACTTGGACTCCAGGTTCCACTCGTTTTCCTTACCTTCACCCAGACCGTTGGTCTTGATGTTGTCACCCATTACGTAACGGGTCATGAAGCTCAGGCCAGGAACGCCGTATTGCGCCATGTTCAGGTCGTAGCGAGCTTGGTAGGATTTCTCCTCGCGGCCCACGAAGTCAGAGATCTGAATGGAGTTGGATACGAAGATGGTGCTGTTGCCGTCAACGCCGTAGTAGTAAGCGTTGTCGCCGCTCGACTGCTGGTAGGCCAGGGTGAACTTGTGCGCGCCCAGGCTATAGGCAGCTGCCAGGGACCACAGGTTGTTGTCCACACCCAGGGTGCCGTCGCCGATCGCGTCAACCAGGTCGCCACGCTTGTCGCCCTTGGTTTTGTAGCCGTTGAGGTCGAAGTTCAGCGATTGTTCATCGTTGATTGGCACAGTCAGGTTCATGTTGACGTAGTACTTCTTGAAGTACTCTTCAGCATCCGACGCAGCGACGGCAGCGCTGAAGTTGTCGGTGAAGGCGTAGCTGGCACCGAAGATGTTGATGCCATCGCTCAGGCCTTTGCCGTGGTTGCCATCTTCATCTGTCAGGCCGCCGATGCTGTCACGGGCCATACCGGTTTGCTTGCTCAGCGCGGTGAAGCGACCAGCGCTCACTTCCAGGCCTTTGATTTCCTTGGAAGTCAACAGGGTACCGGTAGCAACTTCTGGCAGCATACGGCTGTCGTCGGTAGCGAATACTGGGCTGGCAACGAACTGCTGGCCGTATTTCAGGACGGTGTCGGACAAACGCAGTTTCACTGCACCGCCAACCTTGCCTTGGGATTTTTCCGGGTTGCCATCGCTGTCGTTAGCGAACAGGCCGTTACCACGCTTGCCCGAGCCACCGTCCAGTTTGACAGCGCCCATGGCCATGGCGTCGAGGCCGAAACCAACAATACCTTGAGTGAAGCCCGACTCGTAAGTGAGCAACTGGCTCAGACCGGAGTCCTGGCGATAGCCGGCGGTGCCGCTCGATGGGTTGCTTGCACCGTTTTTGTAGTCGCGGTTCATGTACTCAAAACGAGTTTTGAGTTTCAGGCTCGAATCATCGATGAAACCCTTGGACTCGTCCTGGGACGACGCCACTGCGAACTGCGAGGTACCAGCTGCAACAGCCAGTGCGATCATGCTCCACTTCATCACGCGCATCGTGATTTGCTCCTTTGGTTTTTAGAAGAGTACTGCCGCTCCACCTGTTTTATTATCTGGGCGGCTCTTTCTTTTTGTGTCGGCGCAAACTTATATCACGCCGACAATGTTGGCGATACTTGCGCATCTATCCTTTCAGCTTCTTTACGACCCTGTCGTAAACGGCTAGCTAGATGTCGCAAATTTACAGCCCCGATGCAACCGGACTGACAACTTTAATGCTGTTTTTCTGGACTGGCGCATCGATAAAAAGAGTCCCTGGTGAAACGTTTGAATCTCCATCGGGCTACCCTGCCACTGTTTTTTTTGGTCTTGAGGCTGGCCGCTTCCCGCGGTGCCTTATAGACGATGTGGGTATCAATGCAACAAGCGTGCACAAATCAGAACTCCATCGATGTTTTTTTCTGTCTGGCTGCTTGAAGCGGTAAAAACCTCATAAAACCGGGGGGCTCATGCTGCTTTATTTCAAGCTTGACGTAGGGGTGGGCATCGTGTTTGACCTCCATGTCTGGCCGCGTGACATGCAAAAGCGTTACCGGTTCACCCCGCCAGTGAGTAAATGGCGGATATGCGAAGCACTCAGCGTAGACGTACTGTGCGGTTTTGGTGCAAAAAATTTCAATGACTGTACTGAATTCAAACAGTCGGAGTTTTTAGGTGACGTGGGCGGGCCGTAGCGTTCTGGTCATTTTCGCGTTTTTTGCAGCCCATTGGTTCTATATTGGTGCTTTTTCGCAGGAAATGTCTCATCTCGGGGCGCGCATGTACCATTTGTGGATCCTCGAACAGCGTGGGCGGTGGTTCACAGCAAAGCTGGCAAGGTATGCTGCCGTCCAGTGGCTTGGCGTACGATCTCACTGGATGGGCGCTAAGCTGAATAATGATGACCTGGCGGGAGTATGTGCAGTGTTCGCTTTAGATCCACGACTTCAACAAGACACACTACCGATTGGCGATTTCCCGCTTTGTCGGTTGCTGCTGTCCAATGATTCGAACTATCCCTGGTTCATCCTCGTGCCACGCAGGGACGATATCAGCGAGATATTTCAGTTAAGTGTCGCCGATCAGCAGCAGCTGTGGCAGGAAACGACCTCGTTGGCAGAGTTGCTCAAGGACTCGTTCGATGCCGACAAGCTGAACGTCGCTGCCCTGGGCAACGTGGTCAGTCAGTTGCACATGCATGTGATCGTGCGCAAGCATGAAGACGCGGCCTGGCCGGCACCTATCTGGGGCAAGCACCCGGCCAAACCTTACAGTGCAGAGCAGGTCGAGGCGATTCGCGAACGGCTGCGTCTGGTGTTGACCGATGATTTCAAGTTTGAGGAGGGTTGAATCATGAGCCTCGAAGAGCGCGTCACCGACCTTGAAAGCCGCCTGGCGTTTCAGGATGACACCATCCAGGCATTGAATGATGTCCTGGTGGCGCAGCAGCGGGTTGTCGAACGCCTGCAGCTGCAAATGGCCGCGCTCCTCAAGCGGCAAGAGGAAATGGTCGGCCAGTTCGAGTCTTTCGAAGAAGAAGCGCCACCGCCGCATTATTAAGCAGTAGCGCTGGAAGAAACGCAGGCATAAAAAAACCGCGAACTCGTTCGCGGTTTTTTTGTTGCCGTTGATCAGCGTCGCGGCAGGGCGGCGATGACGTCTTCGGCTTGCAGGCCTTTGTCACGATTCATGACGGAGAACTCGACGCGCTGGCCTTCGACCAGAACGCGATGGCCTTCACCGCGAATGGCCCGGAAGTGCACGAAAATATCATCGCCGGAGTCGCGGGAAATAAAGCCGAAGCCTTTGGAGGTATTGAACCACTTGACGGTACCGGTATCGCGGTTGCTCATGTCATAGCTAGGCGAAGCGGCGGCCGGTGACGATTTGTAGAAGCTGATGGCCAGGTGCAGGGCAACAGCGATCAGGGCTGCAACCAGGCTGAACAGCACGGCAGGCTGACCGGCAATGACCGAAATCTCTGCGATCAGCGTCAGGGTTTGCAGGACGACAGCCAACACCAGCAGGGCGCTGACCAGATTCTGCAATTGATGGCGCGGGCCTTTGTTCCAGTAAGGGATAACTGGAGCAAGTGTCAGGTTGAGCAGGCCGAAAAAGGCCAGGTACAGCGCCTCGGGTTGTTGCAGGTAAGGCAGGGCTTCGGATCGCAGGCTAGGGAAGAAGGACAGCAGCAAGGCCGCTGCGCCTATCAGCAGGTGGACGATTTTCAACATTTTGATTAACTCACGTTAAGACAGCTCACAAGGAAGAGCTGATGGCGCACGGTTCGCTTCGGAATAAATAAGAGGCGTTGGACACGTGCCCGGTATCAGCCTATGCGTAGCACCCGAAAAAATAGGCACTGACGACACGCGGTCTATTTAACAGCAAAGCTGCAGGCTACTCAAATCAAGGAGTCCAGCGGTTCATCGCGGCCCTTGCTGTCGCCCGCCGAGGCTTGCGGGCTGCAGCCTGGCGACAGGCTTGCTAGAGTGGTCCTGCACCTGTTGGATGAACTTCATCACCTTTAGGGGAAAAACATGGCAATCGATATCGGTATCAGTGAAGAGGATCGCAAGTCCATCGTCGACGGACTTTCTCGTCTGCTGTCGGACACCTATGTGCTTTACCTGAAAACCCATAACTTCCATTGGAACGTCACCGGCCCGATGTTTCGCACCCTGCATTTGATGTTCGAGGAGCAATATAACGAGTTGGCCTTGGCGGTCGATTCGATTGCAGAGCGAATTCGCGCGCTCGGGTTCCCGGCCCCGGGCGCCTATTCCGTTTATGCGCGCTTGTCTTCCATCAAGGAGGAAGAGGGTGTGCCGGCTGCCGAAGACATGATCAGGCAGCTGGTGGCGGGCCAGGAGGCTGTCACGCGCACCGCCCGAGGGATCTTCCCGTTGCTCGAAAAGGTCAGCGACGAGCCTACGGCTGACCTGCTGACCCAACGCATGCAGGTCCACGAGAAAACCGCGTGGATGCTGCGCGCACTCTTGGATCAATGAGGCATCGGCGCGTGGATGGCATTGTTGTTCGCGCGCTCCTTTTCGTCAGAATGGCGCCCAGTTGCTTGAGCGAATCTTCGCTCGTTGCTGTAGGAAAAGTGCCTGACTAGGACGCTCTCCCTCATCCGCCTTCCGTTGTTGGCTTATCCTACGCGGATGGTCATAAAGTCATCTGGCTATAACTTTGCCCTGGCGTTTTTATAAGCACTCACATTGCTCTTATAGAAACCGCAAATGGCAAAGGAGTGTCAGCGATATGGAATATGAAGGCAGGAGAGCTGAGGGGCGGGGCGGGCAGACCAAGGATATAACGGTCGATCCATTTGTCAGTGAGTTCGATATGGGGTTGGCCCGGCCGTTGTCCCGATCGGTGCGATTGAATGGCTTTGCCACCTGTTTGCGGCTTGAGCAGGTGTATTGGGATATTTTAGCCGACATGGCCAGGGTCAATAGCTGTTCGGTCAGCGCGTTGCTGTCCCATGTCGATCGCCAAGTGCATTTGCGTCATGGCGGGGTGAGAAATTTCAGCGGGCTGGTGCGGGTGGTCTGTGTTGTCCACAGTCGCAAGGAGGGGCGTTGCCCGGTTCTGGCTTGAACCTGATGTATCAAAGGGCAGTGTGTCGATCTGTGCAGTCTTACGGCTGCACAGGCTGCATTTAATGGATATAATCCCGCTCTTTGCCGCAAAACCCAGCGTGCGCGGTAGCAATCTGATCGCCGAGACAACCCCCATGCCGATGTACGATTACCAATGTGCTTCCTGTGGTCATCAGTTGGAAGCCATTCAAAAGATCAGCGATGCACCGTTGGTCGACTGCCCTGCGTGCCAGGCGCCAGAGCTTAAGAAGATGCTGTCCATGCCTGGCTTCCGCCTCAGCGGCACAGGCTGGTACGAGACCGATTTCAAGACCGGTTCCAAGAAGAACCTGGCCGGCGGCGACAAAGCTGACTAGGTTTCAGGACCTGAGTTGAACCACACGCGCGAGCTCTTGCGTCATCCGCCAGCGGATCGGCGCAGGAGCTCCAAACGAATGTCGAATTACGAGAAGTGAAACCACTACCATGATGCGCAGCCATTATTGCGGCCAACTGAACGAAAGCCTGGACGGCCAGGAAATTACCCTTTGCGGATGGGTCCACCGTCGCCGTGACCACGGTGGGGTGATTTTCCTCGATATCCGTGATCGTGATGGTCTGGCCCAGGTGGTGTTCGATCCGGACCGCGCTGAAACCTTCGCCGCCGCCGATCGCGTGCGCAGCGAGTACGTCGTGAAGATCACCGGCAAGGTTCGCCTGCGTCCGGCCGGTGCCACCAACGCCAACATGGCGTCGGGCATGATCGAAGTCCTGGGCTATGAGCTGGAAGTGCTGAACGAGTCGGAAACCCCGCCGTTCCCGCTGAACGAGTTTTCCGACGTCGGCGAAGAAACCCGCCTGCGCTATCGCTTCCTGGATCTGCGTCGTCCTGAAATGGCCGAGAAGCTGCGCTTGCGTTCGCGCATGACCACCAGTATCCGTCGCTTCCTGGACGAGAACGGTTTCCTCGACGTCGAAACGCCGATCCTGACCCGCGCCACTCCTGAAGGCGCACGTGATTACCTGGTGCCAAGCCGTACCCACGCCGGTTCGTTCTTTGCCCTGCCGCAATCGCCACAGCTGTTCAAGCAGCTGCTGATGGTGGCTGGCTTCGATCGCTACTACCAGATCGCCAAGTGCTTCCGTGACGAAGACCTGCGTGCCGACCGTCAGCCGGAATTCACCCAGATCGACATCGAGACCAGTTTCCTCGATGAAAAAGAGATCATGGGCCTGACCGAACAAATGATCCGCAACCTGTTCAAGGAAGTGCTGGGTCTGGAATTCGGCGAGTTCCCGCACATGACGTTCGAAGAAGCCATGCGCCGCTACGGTTCCGACAAGCCAGACCTGCGTAACCCGCTGGAGCTGGTGGACGTTGCCGACCAGCTCAAGGAAGTCGATTTCAAGGTGTTCAGCGGCCCGGCCAACGACCCTAAATGCCGCATCGCCGCTCTGCGCGTTCCAGGCGGGGCAAGCATGCCGCGCAAGCAGATCGACGACTACACCAAGTTTGTCGGTATCTACGGTGCCAAGGGCCTGGCGTACATCAAGGTCAACGAGCGCGCCAAAGGCGTCGAAGGCCTGCAATCGCCAATCGTGAAGAACATTCCCGAAGCCAACCTCAACGTGATCCTCGATCGCGTTGGTGCGGTCGATGGCGATATCGTGTTCTTCGGTGCCGATAAAGCCAAGATCGTCAGCGAAGCCCTGGGTGCCCTGCGTATCAAGCTCGGCCACGACCTGGAACTGCTGACCTGCAAGTGGGCGCCAATGTGGGTCGTCGACTTCCCGATGTTCGAAGAGAACGACGACGGCAGCTTCACCGCGTTGCACCACCCGTTCACCGCGCCGAAGTGCACCCCGGCAGAGCTGGAAGCCAACCCGGCTGGCGCCCTGTCCCGTGCCTACGACATGGTATTGAACGGTACCGAGCTCGGTGGCGGTTCGATCCGTATTCACCGCAAAGAGATGCAGCAGTCGGTCTTCCGTCTGCTGGGTATCAATGAAGCGGAGCAGGAAGAGAAATTCGGCTTCCTGCTCGACGCCCTGAAGTACGGCGCGCCGCCGCACGGTGGCCTGGCTTTCGGCCTGGACCGCCTGGTGATGTTGATGACCGGTGCCCAGTCGATCCGTGAAGTGATCGCCTTCCCGAAAACCCAGAGCGCGGCGGACGTCATGACTCAGGCGCCGGGTCAGGTCGATGCCAAGGCATTGCGTGAACTGCACATTCGTCTGCGCGAAACGCCCAAGGCAGAGTAAGGTTCACCTGAAGGGCGCATCTGCGGATGCGCCCTTTCTGCATATGTAGAGCAATCCAAGATTTTTGTTTGCCGGCCGAAGCGATGCAGCGGGGCGGGCAATGTGTCAAAGAGAATTCGGAGCGAGTTATGGCAGGTCATTCCAAGTGGGCGAACATCAAGCACCGCAAAGAACGTCAGGATGCCAAGAGAGGCAAGATCTTCACCAAGTGGATTCGTGAGCTGACCGTCGCGGCCCGTCAGGGTGGTGGCGATCCGGGCTCCAACCCGCGCCTGCGCCTGGCGCTGGACAAGGCCCTTGGTGCGAACATGAGCCGCGACATCATTGATCGCGCCATTGCTCGTGGCGCTGGCGCGACCGAAGCCGACAACGTCGAAGAACTGACTTACGAAGGTTACGGTCCCGGCGGCGTGGCGGTGATGGTCGAATGCATGACGGACAACCGCAACCGGACCGCGGCGGCTGTTCGCCATGCGTTCAGCAAGTGCGGCGGCAACCTCGGCACTGACGGTTCTGTGGCCTATCTTTTCGAACGCAAGGGGCAAATCAGCTTTGCGCCAGGCGTCGATGAAGATGCCTTGACCGAAGCTGCGCTGGAAGCCGATGCCGATGACGTGGTCAGCAACGAAGACGGCTCTATCGATGTGTTCACCTCGTTCACCGGATTCTATGCGGTGCGCAACGCGCTGGAAGCGGCGGGATTCAAAGGTGATGACGCAGAAATCGTCATGTTGCCGACCACCAGTGCCGAACTGGATCTGGAAGGCGCAGAAAAAATCCTCAAGCTGATCGATATGCTCGAGGACCTGGATGACGTGCAGAACGTCTACTCCAATGCGGACATCCCGGAGTCGGTCGCCGCACAGCTCGGTTAACGGCGACTGCGATCCAGTGTGGGAGCGAGCCTGCTCGCGAAAGCGACTTCAAATTCAGCAACCATGCTGCCTGAAAGTCCGCATTCGCGAGCAGGCTCGCTCCCACATTTGTTCTGCGCAGTCTTTAATGGCGTGCTTTTACTTAACTCACAGGCGTTATGACTTTAATTCTTGGTATCGACCCCGGTTCGCGCATTACCGGTTATGGTGTGGTGCGCGATACCGGTCGTGGCTGTGAGTACGTGGCTTCCGGTTGCATCCGCACCGGCGCCGGCGAGTTGCACGAGCGCCTGCAGATCGTTTATCGCGGTGTACGGGAAATCATTCAGACCTACGGTCCGGTGACCATGGGCATCGAAAAGGTGTTCATGGCCCGCAACGCCGACTCCGCCCTGAAGCTGGGGCAGGCGCGTGGCGCGGCCATCGTGGCCGGCGCAGAAGAAAACCTGGAAATTGCCGAATACACGGCCACCCAGGTCAAGCAGGCTGTGGTCGGTACCGGCGCAGCCAACAAAGAGCAGGTGCAGATGATGGTCATGCACATGCTGAAGCTGACCAGTAAACCGCAAATCGACGCCTCCGACGCATTGGCCATTGCCATTTGCCATGCGCACACCCGCTCCAGCCTGTTGCCCCATGGCCTGGGCGCGGCACGCAGTCGTGGCGGGCGCTTGCGTCTCTGATAGCATCAGCAATCATTTTTCTGGAATGAGGGGCATGCGCCTGGGTTGTCGGCGCAAAACCCTTGTTCTGTCAGCCGCTGGCCCAGGGCTGGTCAACGCTCAAGGATCTGTAACGTGATTGGACGCTTGCGCGGCACACTGGCTGAAAAACAGCCGCCGCACCTGATTCTGGATGTAAACGGCCTGGGGTATGAGCTGGAAGTGCCCATGACCACGCTTTATCGCCTGCCGTCGGTCGGTGAGCCGCTGACGCTGCACACCCATCTGGTCGTGCGCGAAGACGCGCAGTTACTCTATGGCTTCGTCGGCAAGCGTGAGCGAGACTTTTTCCGCGAGTTGATCCGTCTCAATGGTGTAGGGCCGAAACTGGCCCTGGCCTTGATGTCGAGCCTGGAAGTCGACGAACTGGTGCGTTGCGTGCAGTCCCAGGATACCTCGGCGCTGACCAAGGTGCCGGGCGTGGGCAAGAAAACCGCCGAGCGCCTGCTGGTGGAGCTCAAGGATCGCTTCAAGGCCTGGGAAACCGTACCAGCCATGTTTGCCCTGGTGCCTAACCAGCCGGATGCCCCTGCGCCGGTCAATACCGCCGAAAACGACGCGGTCAGTGCGCTGATCTCCCTCGGTTACAAGCCGCAGGAAGCCAGCAAGGCGATTTCCGCCATCAAGGAGAAAGGCTTGAGCAGCGAAGACCTGATTCGTCGTGCCCTGAAGGGAATGATCTAAGTGATTGAAGCTGATCGTCTGATCGCTGCCACGGGTGCCCCCCGTGATCGCGAGGAAGTCCAGGACCGCGCGATACGTCCCGTCAGCCTGGCCGAATACATCGGCCAGCCGACCGTTCGCGAGCAAATGGAACTGTTCATCCAGGCCGCCCGAGGGCGTAGCGAGTCCCTTGACCACACCTTGATCTTCGGTCCGCCGGGCCTGGGCAAGACTACCTTGGCCAATATCATCGCCCAGGAAATGGGCGTGTCGATCAAGAGCACGTCGGGGCCGGTCCTCGAGCGTCCAGGCGACCTGGCGGCGTTGCTGACCAACCTTGAGCCACACGATGTGCTGTTCATCGATGAAATCCATCGTTTGTCGCCGATTGTCGAGGAGGTGCTGTACCCGGCGATGGAGGATTTCCAGCTCGATATCATGATCGGCGAGGGGCCTGCCGCGCGGTCGATCAAGCTTGATTTGCCGCCGTTCACGCTGGTCGGTGCGACCACGCGGGCGGGGATGCTGACCAACCCGCTGCGTGACCGTTTCGGCATCGTCCAGCGCCTGGAGTTCTACAGCAACGCCGACCTGTCGACGATTGTCAGCCGCTCGGCGAACATCCTTGGCTTGCCACTGGATCCGGAAGGCGCTTTTGAAATCGCGCGGCGTGCCCGCGGTACCCCGCGGATCGCCAACCGCTTGCTGCGCCGGGTGCGTGACTTCGCAGAAGTTCGTGCCAAGGGCCATATCACCAAGCCAATCGCCGACCTGGCCCTGAACCTGCTGGATGTCGACGAGCGTGGCTTCGATCACCAGGACCGGCGCCTGTTGCTGACCATGATCGAGAAGTTCGATGGCGGGCCGGTCGGGGTGGACAGCCTGGCCGCAGCCATCAGCGAAGAGCGCCACACCATTGAAGATGTGCTGGAGCCCTACCTGATCCAGCAGGGCTACATCATGCGTACCCCGCGGGGCAGGGTAGTGACGCGACATGCGTATCTGCACTTCGGCTTAAACATTCCGTCACGATTGGGCGAGATGCCCGTGGTAGACGAGTTTCCTGATGCCGTGGACGATTAATTAACATTGCGAGCTGATTTTTTCGGGCATTGTGTGGTCCCAGGACCGTACTTTTGCGCGAAAGCCGCAGAACATTGAAAAACAGTTGCCTGGCCGGATTGGCAACCCGAGGAGTAAGCACTAGAGTATGCGCGCGCAAAACGGGCTTGAGCCTTTCGCACATCGTTGTCGCGTTTATTACGAGGACACCGATGCGGGCGGCATCGTGTATTACGTCAATTACCTCAAGTTTATGGAACGGGCTCGAACCGAGCGACTGCGAGAGCTGGGCTTTGCCCAATCTTCGCTTGCCGGGGAGGACCTGTTGTTCGTCGTGCATTCCAGCGAAGCGCGCTATCACGCGCCGGCGCGACTGGACGACGAGCTGCTGGTAAGCGCTGAAGTAGTCGAATTGAACCGTGCCAGCCTGCGCTTCAAGCAGCAGGTCAGACGGGCCACCGATGATGTATTGCTCTGTGAAGGGCAGTTTCTGGTGGCCTGTGTGCGCACTGAAAGTTTAAAACCCCGGGCCATTCCCGAAGCTCTACGAGCGGCCTTTGTCGCCGTGAGCGGCGCGGGTACACACTCAAAGCAGGAGATAAAGCGTGGAAGCTAACGTCGTCGACCATTCCTCCATGTGGAGCCTGGTCAGCAATGCCAGTATCGTGGTGCAACTGGTAATGCTGACCCTGGTAGCCGCATCGGTGACCTCATGGATCATGATCTTTCAGCGCAGCAACCTGCTGCGTGCCGGTCGACGCGCCCTGGAGAGCTTCGAAGAGCGCTTCTGGTCGGGTATCGACCTGTCCAAACTCTACCGCCAGGCGGGTAGCAACCCGGACCCGGATTCCGGCGTCGAACAAATCTTCCGTGCTGGCTTCAAGGAATTCTCCCGTTTGCGCCAGCAGCCAGGCGTTGACCCGGAAGCGGTCATGGAAGGCGTGGCCCGTGCCATGCGCGTTGCCATTTCCCGCGAAGAAGAAAAGCTCGAGCAGAGCCTGCCGTTCCTCGCCACCGTCGGTTCCGTGAGCCCGTATATCGGTCTGTTCGGTACCGTCTGGGGCATCATGAACTCCTTCCGTGGCCTGGCAACTGCCCAGCAAGCCACCCTGGCCACTGTTGCACCGGGTATCGCCGAGGCCCTGATCGCCACCGCGATCGGTCTGTTCGCCGCCATTCCAGCCGTTATCGCTTACAACCGTTTTGCTGCCCGCAGCGAAACCTTGCTGGGCCGTTACTACACCTTCGCCGATGAATTCCAGGCGATCCTGCACCGCAAAGTGCACACCAGCGAAGAATAAGCAGGTAATTCCCAATGGCTTTAATCGCTCGAGCTCGCAAAAAGCGCAAGCCGGTCGCCGAGATGAACGTGGTGCCCTACATCGACGTGATGTTGGTGCTGCTGGTCATCTTCATGGTGACCGCGCCAATGCTCAATCAGGGCGTGAAAGTTGATCTGCCCAAGGTTTCCAGCGAAGCCTTGCCGCAGGACAACAACACCCAGGTCCTGACCATTTCGATCAAGGCTGACAAGACCTACTACTGGAACCTTGGCAGCGAAGTCGATACAGAGAAGCAACAAGACCGCGCCATGACCCTGCCGCAGATGACTGACGCGGTGACCAAGATCATTCGCGTGGGCAACGAAGGCGGCAAGCGTACCCAGGTCTTCATTCGTGGCGACAAGAGCGTCGACTACGGGTCTGTCATGGGCGCGATGGGCGGGTTGCAGAAAGCCGGCGTCGGTAATGTTGGCTTGATTACCGAGGCGCCCTGATGCAGCAACAGCGAGAGCCGTCCGCCTCGGAAAGCTACTTCTGGCCTAGTGTCTGGGCGATTGGCTTGCACGTGCTGGTGTTCGGCATGCTGTTTGTCAGTTTTGCCTTCACTCCGGAGTTGCCGCCGGCCAAGCCGATTGTCCAGGCGACCCTGTACCAGTTGAAATCGAAAAGTCAGGCAACCACCCAGACCAATCAGAAGATTGCGGGTGAGGCGAAGAAATCCGCCGCGCGCCAGACCGAAGTCGAGCAGTTGGAACAGAAGAAGGTCGAACAGGAAGCGGTGAAGGCTGCGGAACAAAAGAAAGAAGAAGCGGCTCAAAAGGCCGAGGAAGCCAAGAAGGCCGACGAGTCGAAGAAAGCTGAAGAGGCGAAGAAGGCTGACGAGGCCAAGAAGGCCGACGAAGCCAAGAAAGCCGATGAAGCGAAGAAGACCGCCGAAGCCAAGAAGGCAGAAGAGAAACAATTGGCTGATATAGCCAAGAAGAAAGCGGAAGAAGAAGCCAAGAAGGCTGCTGAAGAAGAGGCCAAGAAAGCGGCCGCTGAAGAAGCGAAGAAAAAGGTCGTCGAAGACGCGAAGAAGAAAGCCGCTGAAGACGCCAAGAAGAAAGCTGAAGCTGAAGAGGCGAAGAAGAAAGTCGCCGAAGAAGCGAAGAAGAAAGCTGCTGCCGATGCTGCGAAGAAGAAAGCGCAGGATGCGGCGCGTAAATCCGCCGAAGACAAGAAGGCCCAGGCCTTGGCAGATTTGCTTTCCGACACGCCTCAGCGTCAGCAGGCCTTGGCGGATGAGCAGGGCGACGAAGTCGCCGGCAGCTTCGATGATCTGATTCGATTGCGTGCAGCGGAAGGCTGGGCTCGTCCACCTTCGGCCCGCAAAGGCATGACGGTTCAGCTGCAAATCGGCATGTTGCCGGACGGTACGGTGACTTCGGTCAAGGTGCTCAAGTCCAGTGGCGACGGTCCGTTTGACGCTTCAGCCGTAGCGGCAGTGAAGAATATTGGACGTTTGACAGAAATGCAGGGAATGAAGCCGAGCGATTTTGCTCCGTATCGTTCATTCAAGATGACATTCACACCTGAGGATCTAGCCCCGTGAGAAACCTCCTTCGAGGAATGCTCGTCGTGATCTGCTGCATGGCAGGGATCGCGATGGCAGATGAGAAAAACATTCTGGTCACCAGCGGCAGCGATCGGGCTACTCCGATTGCAGTCGTGCCGTTCGGCAACCAGGGCGGCAGCGTGCTGCCGGACGACATGGCGGAAATCATCGGTAACGACCTGCGCAACTCGGGTTACTACTCGCCGATTCCAAAACAGAACATGATCAGCCAGCCAAGCCAGGCGAGCGAAATCATCTTCCGTGACTTCAAGGCGCTGGGCGCCCAGTACGTCATGGTCGGCAGCATTGCGCCAGCGGGCGGTCGCCTGCAGGTTCAATACGCCTTGTTCAACGTCGCCACCGAGCAACAAGTGCTCACCGGCAGCGTGTCGGGCAGCGTCGATCAGTTGCGCGACATGTCGCACTACATCGCCGACCAGTCGTTCGAAAAACTCACCGGTATCAAGGGTGCGTTCTCGACTCGCCTGCTGTACGTGACGGCCGAGCGCTTCTCCGAAAAGAACACCCGTTACACGCTGCAGCGTTCGGATTATGACGGTGCCCGTGCCGTGACCCTGCTGCAATCGCGCGAGCCGATCCTGTCGCCGCGTTTCGCCCCCGATGGCAAGCGTATCGCCTACGTCTCGTTCGAGCAGAAGCGTCCGCGCATTTTCATGCAGAACATCGACACCGGTCGCCGTGAGCAGATCACCAACTTCGAAGGCCTGAACGGCGCGCCAGCCTGGTCGCCGGATGGCAATCGCCTGGCATTCGTATTGTCCAAGGACGGTAACCCGGACATCTACGTGATGAACCTGGGCTCGCGCCAGATCAGTCGCGTTACCAACGGCCAGGGCATCAACACCGAACCGTTCTGGGGCAAGGATGGTTCGACCATCTACTTCACCTCCGACCGTGGCGGCAAACCGCAGATCTACAAGACCAGCGTGGGTGGCGGTGGTGCCGAGCGCGTGACTTTCGTCGGTAACTACAACGCCAACCCTAAGCTGTCGGCTGATGAAAAGACCCTGGTGATGATCCATCGTCAGGAAGGTTTCACCAATTTCAAGGTGGCGGCCCAGGATTTGCAACGCGGTAGCGTAAAAATCCTCACTGATAGCACTCTGGACGAGTCGCCCACTGTCGCGCCCAACGGCACCATGGTAATCTACGCCACCCGCCAGCAGGGCCGGGGAGTCTTGATGCTCGTGTCTATCAATGGACGCGTAAGGCTCCCGCTTCCTACCGCTCAAGGCGAAGTCAGAGAACCTTCCTGGTCCCCTTACCTGAACTGACGCGGCGCTATACGTTGTACTTAACACACTGGGGTTCATTAGGAGTTTCACGATGGAAATGCTGAAGTTTGGTAAATTTGCTGCGCTGGCACTGGCCATGGCTGTAGCTGTAGGTTGCTCGTCCAAAGGCGGCGACAATGCCGGTGAAGGCGCGGTAGATCCAAACGCTGGTTACGGCGCAAACACTGGTGCAGTTGACGGCTCCCTGAGCGAAGAAGCTGCACTGCGCGCTATCACCACTTTCTACTTCGAATACGACAGTTCGGACCTGAAGCCAGAAGCCATGCGCGCTCTGGACGTTCACGCCAAAGACCTGAAAGCAAACGGCGCTCGCGTTGTTCTGGAAGGCAACACCGACGAACGTGGTACTCGTGAGTACAACATGGCACTGGGCGAGCGTCGTGCGAAAGCCGTTCAGCGCTACCTGGTACTGCAAGGTGTTTCCCCAGCTCAGCTGGAACTGGTTTCCTACGGCGAAGAGCGTCCAGTTGCTACCGGCAACGACGAGCAGTCCTGGGCTCAAAACCGTCGCGTCGAACTGCGTAAGTAATTCGTCATGCGAACGTGCCGTCGTGCTGTAACTGTCCTGGCTCTCAGTCTCGCGCCGCTTGCGGCGTGGGCTGCGGTTCCTGTGGTCGAAAACGATTCCGGCTATAACAATAGCGGGACCAGTTATCCGCCTGCAGGTTACGGTACGAACGGCGCCTATGCCGGGGGAGGGGTTTCGGCCCCTGTCTCGGCACAGGGCGAGCTGTTCAACCAACTGCAATCAATGCAGCAACAGATCGAGCGCCAGCAAGGTGCGATCGAGGTTCTGCAAAATGATGTAGCGCGCATGAAGCAGGAAAGCCTGGAGCGATACCAGGATCTTGATCGGCGCATAGGAACCGGCGTTGCACCAGCCGCGACTCCTGAGAATTCTTCCACCGGTGGCGATTTGAATGCCCCTGGTGCAGCAGCTGGCGCAGCTGCAGGTGCGGGAGCGGCTGCCGCTCAAGCACCCGCCGCGGGTAGCGAGCCGGCAGATCCGGCGAAGGAAAAGCTCTATTACGACGCTGCCTTCGACCTGATCAAGGCCAAGGACTTCGACAAGGCCAGCCAGGCTTTTGCCGCTTTCCTGCGCAAGTACCCGAACAGCCAGTACGCAGGCAATGCCCAGTACTGGTTGGGCGAAGTGAACCTGGCCAAAGGCGATCTGCAAGGTGCGGGTCAGGCATTTGCCAAGGTTTCGCAACTGTACCCCAAGCACGCCAAAGTGCCTGACTCGCTGTACAAGCTCGCTGATGTAGAACGCCGCCTGGGTCATCCCGACAAGGTAAAAGGCATTTTGCAACAAGTTGTGTCGCAGTACCCGGGCACTTCCGCCGCTCAGCTGGCCCAGCGTGACTTGCAAAAAATGTAAGGGCTGCTTGACCCGTTTCGAAGAAACCCGCGCTTGTCGCGGGTTTTTTCGTTAGAATTCACGCCCATTTTCTGAAACACGCTTTTTGGGGCCTGCGCATTGCCGGGGTTCCTTGAAGTGCCTGACGGAGGCGGACAGCCTGTTTAGCTGTTACGCCCGTGGCGACTATGCAAGACACATTGAGAATTACCGAAGTTTTCTACTCGTTGCAGGGGGAAACGCGGACTGCTGGCCTGCCCACTGTTTTTGTGCGCCTGACCGGTTGCCCTCTGCGTTGCCAGTACTGCGACAGCGCCTACGCATTCACGGGTGGGACCCTTCGCACCCTTGACGATATCCTCGAGCAGGTAGCCGGCTTTCGGCCGCGTTACGTCTGTGTCACAGGTGGCGAGCCCCTGGCCCAGCCCAATGCCATTCCATTGCTCAAGCGCTTGTGCGATGCCGGTTACGAAGTGTCACTGGAAACCAGTGGCTCCATTGATATCTCGGCGGTAGATTCCCGGGTCAGTCGCGTTGTCGACCTGAAAACCCCGGGTTCGAAGGAAGCGCACCGCAATCGCTATGAAAACATCGAGCTGCTGACGCCCAACGATCAGGTGAAGTTTGTCATCTGCTCGCGTGAAGACTATGACTGGTCCGTGTCCAAGCTGATCCAGTACGGTCTGGACCAGCGTGCCGGCGAAGTCCTGTTTTCGCCAAGCCACCACGATCTCAATGCGCGAGACCTGGCGGACTGGGTGGTGGCGGACAACCTGCCAGTGCGTCTGCAATTGCAGCTGCACAAATATCTTTGGAATGACGAGCCGGGGCGCTGAAATGACTGAACCACTCAACACTGCCGAAAAACGCGCGGTCATCCTGTTGTCCGGTGGCCTGGACTCGGCAACCGTCGTGGCCATGGCGCGTGCCGAAGGCTATAGCTGCTACACCATGAGCTTCGACTACGGCCAGCGCTCTCACGCCGAACTGTACGCCGCCGAACGCGTTGCCCGCGACCTGGGTGTGGTCGAGCACAAGGTCATCGGCCTTAACCTGAACGGAATGGGCGGCTCGGCGCTGACCGACACCAGCATCGATATCCCGGAAGAGTTGGGCGAGGGCATTCCGGTGACTTACGTGCCTGCGCGTAACACGGTATTCCTGTCCCTGGCGTTGGGCTGGGCGGAAGTGCTCGGTGCGCGGGATATCTTCATCGGCGTCAACGCGGTGGATTACTCCGGTTACCCGGATTGCCGTCCCGAGTTCATCGAATCGTTCGAGCGCATGGCCAATCTGGCGACCAAGGCAGGCGTGGAAGGCAATGGCTTCCGGATTCAGGCGCCGCTGCAAAACCTCAGCAAGGCACAGATCGTCCAGGCAGGTGTGAAGCTTGGCGTGAACTACGGCCTGACCGTTTCCTGCTACCAGGCCGACGATAACGGCCGTGCCTGCGGCAAGTGCGACAGCTGCCGACTGCGTGCAGAAGGCTTTGCGGCGGCCGGAATCAGCGACCCAACACCTTATTTTTGAATTATTTTAAAATAGGTGTTGAATAGTCCTTAAAAATCAGTATTATACGCGCCACCACACAGCGGGTCGTTAGCTCAGTTGGTAGAGCAGTTGGCTTTTAACCAATTGGTCGTAGGTTCGAATCCCACACGACCCACCATTTTTGGCGGTTTAGAAAATCCGGAAGGCCCACGCAAGTGAGGATTTCCGGGTTTTTTTTTGCCTGCGATTTAACGCTCGCCTGTTCCTTTGCTGCACTGCAGGGCGCAGGTCAGAATCATCTTTTGCATCCTGCCGATATTCTGTAGCCTTGCGCAGCTTCAACGCTGTCCGTGCCTGATCAATACTCACTTTCCCGGCGGTACCCTGTTGGGTCCGGAGCCGGGTGTATACTCGACTTTCGCGCGAATGCGCCTGCAGGTCTTGCGAACATGACGCAGATTTCCGAACGCCTTCTGGTTCAAGCCCACCTCGACGCCAAGCAGCCCAAGCCGCTGACCGCCGATGAGGAAGCTTATTATCGTGCCGCCATCGCTGCCGAGCTCAAGGCTCAGGACGCGGTGCTGGTGGCGCACTTCTATTGCGATCCGGTGATTCAGGCCCTGGCCGAAGAGACCGGAGGCTGTGTTTCCGACTCGCTGGAGATGGCCCGCTTCGGCAACGCCCACCCGGCCAAGACGGTGGTGGTCGCCGGTGTGAAGTTCATGGGCGAGACAGCCAAGATCCTCAACCCCGAAAAACGCATCCTGATGCCCACCCTGGAAGCGACGTGCTCGCTGGACCTTGGTTGCCCCGTCGATGAGTTTTCCGCGTTCTGTGACCAGCACCCGGAGCGTACGGTGGTGGTCTACGCCAATACCTCGGCGGCGGTCAAAGCCCGCGCGGATTGGGTGGTGACTTCAAGCTGCGCGCTGGAAATCGTCGAAAGCCTGATGGATAACGGTGAAACCATCATCTGGGGGCCGGACAAGCACCTGGGTACTTACATCCAGCGTCAGACCGGTGCCGACATGCTGCTATGGGACGGTGCCTGCATCGTTCACGAAGAGTTCAAGTCCAAGCAGCTCGAAGACATGAAGGCACTGTATCCGGATGCAGCGATCCTGGTACACCCGGAGTCGCCGACCTCGGTGATCGAGCTGGCGGATGCCGTCGGGTCCACCAGCCAGTTGATCGCGGCGGCACAGAGCCTGCCAAACAAGACCCTGATCGTCGCTACCGATCGCGGTATCTTCTACAAGATGCAGCAGCTGTGCCCGGACAAGGTCTTTATCGAAGCGCCAACGGCCGGTAACGGCGCGGCATGCCGCAGTTGCGCGCATTGCCCCTGGATGGCGATGAATACCCTTGAGCGCACGCTCAAGAGCTTGAAGGAAGGGACGAACGAGATCTTTGTTGATCCGGCGTTGATTCCGCAGGCGATTCGGCCGCTCAAGCGCATGCTTGACTTTACCCAGGCGGCGCGGATGAAGCTGGCCGGCAACGCCTGAGGTCTCTCATTCAGTAAAAAAAACTTGTGGGAGCGAGCCTGCTCGCGTAGACGGTGTAACAGTCAAAGTTGATAGTGACTGACACACCGCTTTCGCGAGCAGGCTCGCTCCCACAGTGGTTTTCGTATGGCTGAATTATTTGTTCTTCTTCGGGACCCGCACCAGCTGGGTGTTGGAATACATGTCATGCCAGCTGCGCTTCTGCTTGTCGAACAGCGACCAGAAGAACCCCAGGCCTACGCACAGCAACGACGCGATCGCCACTACAAAGCGCAACAGCGCCTGCCACAGGCTGATGGATGAGCCATCGGCATTCTGTACCCGTACGCACCACACCTGCATGCCCAGGGTCTGCCCTGAATAGGTCCAGAACTTGGCGAAGAAGCCGAACAGCACGAACAGCAAGACCGTCGAGAGCAGCGGATCACCGTCCAGCGCGCCGGCTTCGGTCAGGGTGCGCATTTTCTCTTCGCCGATGATCGCCATCTGGATCATCTTGTAGACGCCGCTGGTGACGATCAGCAGGGCGGTGCACAGCAGGAAGTCATAGAACATTGCTGCCAGGCGACGACCCAGGCCGACGGCGGGGAAGTCGCCCTGGGGTTTGAGCAGGTGTTTCGACATGGCAGCCTCTGGGCGCAAAAAGAAGCCATTTTACGGATTTACGCGCACAAAAAAGCCCCTGATGTCAGCATCAGGGGCTTTTTCGTTACAGAAGATTAAGCTTCTGCTTGTACTTCGTCAGCCTGCATGCCTTTCTGGCCTTGCACAGCGATGAAGGTCACTTTCTGGCCTTCTTTCAGGCTCTTGAAACCGTTGCCCTGGATGGCGCGGAAATGCACGAACAGATCCGGACCGCTTTCAGGTGTGATAAAACCAAAACCTTTTTCGTCGTTAAACCACTTGACGGTACCGCTCTGACGTTGGGACATTTCTTATTTCCTTTGACGCAAAAAATTAATGACAGTCTCTTTCTCATGAAAGAGTACTGGGGCTGGTTGCAGGAGAGTAAGAAGACGTCGAACGGGATGTAGCTAACTTGTAGGCTACTGCCCAGGTCACGATTCCAAGCGACCCATGCAAACACAGTGAACAAACTCTACGCCAACTTCGGGAGAAAAAACAAGCCCCTTTGGAGGCCCCGGATTTGCTCAGGTTGCTGACACCACTGACAACTAGCGCGGGCGTATGCGTTGACGGTGTTCAGATGTTTTCGATCGTTATAAGCAAAGTTCATAATCGAAGCTAAGAGCCAAACGATGCACTATTTTATGGCGGTTGCGTTACACATTAGTGCAGTGTAAGCACAACCGCGTTACTTATAGGAACAGTCAATCAACCGCGATAGTAGCGTTGTGGAACAAATGGCATTTTGCTTACAAGCAAAGGCACCTTTTTCCCACGAACGATTGCCCATACCGGCGTATCGATGGCGGTGTAGGCGCTGTCCAGGTAACCCATGGCCAAAGGGCCACCCAAGGTCGGTCCAAAGCCGCCGCTGCAGACGCTGCCGATGATCTCGCCTGCTTCGTTGACGATTTCAGCACCTTCGCGCACAGGTGTGCGTTCCTGCGGTAGCAGGCCAACGCGCTTACGGGTAACACCGGTTTGTTGTTGTGCGAACACACTTTCTGCGCCAGGGAAGCCACCGGCGCGCGCGCCATCGGCACGACGCGGCTTGGAGATGGCCCATAACAGGCTGGCTTCGATCGGGCTGGTGTCGGTGTTCATGTCATGGCCGTACAGGCACAGGCCGGCTTCCAGGCGCAGGGAGTCGCGTGCGCCGAGGCCGATGGCCGCTACTTCAGGCTCGGCCAGCAAGGCCCGGGCCAGGGCTTCGGCGTTGGCGGCCGGTACCGAGATTTCGAAACCGTCTTCACCGGTGTAACCCGAGCGGCTGACAAAGCATTCGACGCCCAGCAGTTTCACGGGGGCGAACTGCATGAAGGTCATCTTTGCCACTTCTGGCGCCAGACGTGCCAGTACGGTCACCGCGGCAGGACCTTGCAGGGCGAGCAGGGCGCGTTCTTCGAACAGGGGCTCGATGGTGCACTGGTCACCGATGTGCTTGCGCAGGTGGGCCAGGTCCTGGTCCTTGCAGGCGGCGTTGACCACCAAAAACAGTTCGTCGTTACCCAGGTTGGCGACCATCAGGTCGTCAAGGATGCCACCGGTCTCGTTGGTGAACATCGCGTAGCGCTGCATGCCCACCGGCAAGTCGACGATGTCCACTGGCACCAGAGTTTCCAGTGCCTTGGCGGCATTGGCACCGGTCAGGCGAATCTGGCCCATGTGCGAGACATCGAACAGGCCGGCCTGCTCGCGGGTGTGCTGGTGTTCTTTCATCACGCCCAGCGGGTACTGCACCGGCATGTCATAGCCGGCGAACGGCACCATGCGCGCGCCCAATTCGACGTGCAGGGCGTGCAACGGCGTTTTCAACAGTTGTTCGGTGGACATATTCAGCTCCTGGAGAAGTGTGAAGATGAGCGCGCATCAGCACTCGATAATGTTGACCGCCAAACCGCCACGGGCGGTTTCCTTGTATTTGCTTTTCATGTCGGCGCCGGTTTGGCGCATGGTGCGGATGACCTTGTCGAGGGACACGAAGTGCTGCCCATCGCCGCGCATGGCCATGCGCACGGCATTGATGGCCTTGACCGAGCCCATGGCGTTGCGCTCGATGCAAGGCACTTGCACCAGCCCGCCAATTGGGTCGCAGGTCAGCCCGAGGTTATGTTCCATGCCGATTTCCGCAGCGTTTTCCACTTGCTGCACGGTGCCGCCAAGCACCTCGCAAAGGGCTCCCGCCGCCATTGAACAGGCCACGCCGACTTCGCCCTGGCAGCCGACTTCGGCGCCCGAGATCGAGGCATTTTCCTTGTACAGAATGCCAATGGCCGCGGCTGTCAGCAGAAAGCGCACCACCCCGTCATCGTTCGCGCCGGGGATGAAGCGCATGTAGTAATGCAGTACCGCCGGGATGATCCCGGCCGCGCCGTTGGTCGGAGCAGTTACCACGCGTCCGCCGTTGGCGTTTTCTTCGTTGACCGCCAGGGCGTACAAGTTGACCCAGTCCAGTACCGACAGCGGATCGCGCAGTGACGATTCGGGGTTCTTGCACAATTGCCGATGCAGCGCGGCTGCCCGGCGCTTGACCTTCAGGCCGCCGGGCAGGATGCCTTCGTTGCGGCAACCGGCGGCGACGCAGTCCTGCATCACTTGCCAGATCTTCAGCAGGCCGGCGCGGGTTTCCGCTTCCGGGCGCCAGGCGCTTTCGTTGGTCAGCATCACCTGGCTGATGGACAAGCCGTAGGTGGTGCAGTGACCCAGCAGGTCCTTGGCGCTTTTGAACGGGAAGGTCAGGGGGGTAGCGTCTTCGACGATACGGTCGGCGCCGGCGGCGTCTTCATCGACGACAAAACCACCGCCGACTGAATAGTACTCGCGGCTGCGGATTTGCAAACCCGCGGTGTCGAAGGCGCGAAAGATCATGCCGTTGGGGTGATAGGCCAAGGGCTTGCGAATCATCGCCAGGTGTTCTTTCTCATTGAACGCAATGCTGTGTTCGCCGAGGAGGTTCAAACGACCATTGCCGCGAATTTCGTGCAGGCGAGCGGCGACGGTTTCGGTATCCACGGTATCCGGGTGTTCGCCTTCCAGGCCGAGCAACACAGCCTTGTCGCTGCCGTGGCCTTTACCGGTGGCGCCGAGTGAGCCGTACAGCTCGACTTTGACGCAAGCGGTCGCGGTGAGCAGCCCTTCACGGCGCAAACCTTCGGCGAAACGTGCGGCTGCGCGCATCGGGCCGACGGTGTGGGAGCTGGAGGGGCCAATGCCAATCTTGAACAGGTCGAACACGCTTAACGACATGGTTGTTCTCCGGTTTCTTGTTATAGGCGTTTCACGGGAGATGCTTTGTGTAGGAGCTGCCGCAGGCTGCGATCTTTTGATCTTGTTTTTTTCAAGATCAAGATCAAAAGATCGCAGCCTGCGGCAGCTCCTACAGGGGGTGTGGTGTGCTTGATAGGGGCGAGTAAACCCGCCCCCTGTTGGTTTAAGCGTAGCTTTCGATCGACGGGCAGGCGCAGACCAGGTTGCGATCGCCGAAGACGTTGTCGACACGACCGACCGGCGGCCAGTACTTGCCTTCGATCAGCGAGGCAACCGGATAAACCGCCTGCTCACGGCTATACGGATGCGACCACTCGCC
>NZ_APIO01000052.1:0-24409 GCF_000408945.1 Pseudomonas sp. G5(2012) | reverse complement strand
ATGCTCGCTCCTACAGGGTCCCTTGAAATGAAGGGAACCCCGTACCTCATCGCGTTTTCAAATCTCTATCGGCGCCACTTCCCGATCAGGCAAAGGCGCCATTGCAGAGGAAATCCCGATGAACCGTCGACTTCTGCTCCTGATCGCCAGCCTCGTTCCCGGCCTGGCCGCTGCCGAAGGCTGTGACGTGCTGACGCGATCGCAAAGCGCTGCCGTCCCCGTGGTCGAAACCCACAGCTGTTATGAATACGAAGGCATGCCGGTCAATGCCATCGATTGGTCCTGCAGCAATGAGAGCAAGGACATGCTGGCCAGCACCAAGAAAAAGGTCGAACAGTGCGCCGATCACTATCAAGCCTCCTGCGTCGCTACGCTGACCCAGGAATCCCTGGCCAACCCACATTCCACCAGCAAGGACAAGAACAGCACGTCGCTGAACATTCCCGACAGCGCCAAGGTCACCACCTATTACTACGATGCGCAGCACATTGACCAGGCCAGGATCGATTGCGAGTCCGGTGGCGGACACTGGAAAGCCAGGTAGCGGCGAAAATTAAATGAACCCCGCGATTGCACGGCCACCTAACTGACTGACTATCAGGAGGTGGCTCATGCAAATAGAAACGCTATGGATCGTATCGGCGGCAGTGCTGCTGGCGCTTGAACTGTGGGCGATCAACCGGGTGCGCAAAAGCGCAGGGAACGCCAGCAACAAAGGGGTATGGATGGTGCTGATCGTGTTTGTACCGTTGATTGGCCTGGTACTGTGGGCCCTGGCGGGGCCCAAGCACGTTGCCCAGGCGTAATGCGGCGATTGACGTCCTGGGGCCGGTTCGTCAGAAGTTCGCCGGGGTGTTCGCACTGATGATTTCCGCCTCATCCGCGCCGATGTTCCTGAACCGGTGCGGCAAGGTCGTGGGGAAATAGTACCCGTCACCGGCATTGAGCACGCTGATCTGCCCGTCCACCGTCAGCTCGACGGTGCCACGGGTGACCAGCCCGCACTCCTCGCCTTCTGAGTGCACGATCGGCTCTTCGCCGGAACTGGCACCCGGCGCGTATTGTTCGCGCAACAGACGCATCTGCCGACTCGGCACGGACGCACCGATCAGCAGCAGCCGCAGGCCGTGGCGGCCGAGGTCCGGCTGTTCGTTGGCGCGAAAGACGTATTGATGCTCGCGCGGTGGCTGATCGAAGGTGAAGAAGTCGGCCAGGGACATGGGAATGCCTTCAAGCAGCTTTTTCAGCGAGCTGACGGAAGGACTGACGCGATTCTGTTCGATCAGGGAAATGGTGGCATTGGTGACGCCGCTACGCCGGGCCAGCTCGCGCTGGGACAGTTTGTAGCTTTCGCGTACTAATTTGAGTCGTGAGCCCGTGTCCATGACAGCCTTATGTGCTTGGTACGCAAGGGTAATGGGGGTGGAGAGCAGGCGTAGATCGCGCCGTTTTCCGGTCCCGGAAACGTGAAAGGCGGCTATTAAATCACGTTTGTGGGTGTTGCTGTAGGAGCTGCCGCAGGCTGCGATCTTTTGATCTTTGATCGTCAAAAGCAAGATCAAATGATCGCAGCCTGCGGCTGCTCCTACAGGGGTACGTGGTGTTTCAGGTAAAAAAGCCGGCAGTACCTGATTGGGGTGCCTGCCGGTGAGGTAAAGTCTAGATGCCGAAACGGTCGCGCAGCGAGTAGTACACGGCGCCGAGGGCGGTCAACGGAGCCGAGAAGGTGCGCCCGCCGATCATCGGCATGTGCGGCAAGGATGCAAACGCGTCGAAACGCTCGGCGTCGCCACGAATCATTTCCGAGATGAGCTTGCCGGCCAGGTGCGAGCACGTAACGCCGTGACCACTGTAGCCCTGCATGTAGTAGGCGTTTTTCTCGATACGGCCGAATTGCGGCATGCGCGACATGGTCAGCAGGAAGTTGCCGGTCCAGCGGTAGTCGATCTTCACATCCTTCAACTGCGGGAAGGTCTTGAGGATCTTCGGGCGGATCAGTTGTTCGATGTCGTCCGGCTCACGGGCGCCGTAGACCACGCCACCGCCGTAGAGCAGGCGGTTGTCGCGGGTCAGGCGGTAGTAGTCGAGCAGGTAGTTGCAGTCTTCGACGCAGTAGTTGTTGGTGATCAGGCTGCGGGCAACTTTTTCCGGCAGCGGTTCAGTCACAACGATCTGCGAACCGCACGGCATGCTCTTGCTGGTCACGCGATTGTCCAGGCCCTGCGGCAGGTAGGCGTTACCAGCGATCAGCAGGTACTTGGCCTTTACCACGCCTTTGGCGGTGCGCACGGTGATCGGCTCGCCGTAGGTGATTTCCACCGCCGCCGACTGCTCGTAGATCTTGCCGCCCAGGCCGATGATCGCCGAGGCTTCGCCGAGGGCCAGGTTCAACGGGTGAATGTGGCCGCCCTGCATGTCCAGCAGGCCACCGACGTAGGCATTGGAACCCACTTCGCGCTTGATGTCGGCAGCGTCGAGCATTGTCAGGTTCTTGTTGCCGTAGCGTTCCCAGCTCTTCTTCTGCTCGGCCAGGCCCTTGAGTTGCTTTTTGTTCATCGCCGCGAAGATGCCACCGGGACGGTAGTCGCACTGGATGTCGTAGTGCTGTATGCGCTGACGAATGATGTCCGCACCTTCGAAGATCATGCTGCCGAGGATTTCGGCGGTCTTGTCGCCGTAGCGCTCTTCGATGACATCGACGTCGCGGCTGTAGGAGTTGACCAGTTGCCCGCCGTTGCGACCGCTGGCGCCGAAGCCGACCTTGGCCGCTTCGAGCACGGTGACGCTGTAGCCCGCTTCGGCGAGGAACAGCGCCGAGGACAGGCCGGTGTAGCCGGCGCCGATCACGCAGACGTCGCAGTCAACCGCCCCTTCCAGTACCGGGAAATCGCCGGTGAAGTTGCGGGTGGCGGCGTAGTAGCTATTAACATGTGCTTGTTTCATAGGTTTCTCCGATGGGCACCGGCAAGAGGCCGGTGACCGTCGCTTTTTTATAGGTCTTAGAGCTTGATCCAGGTCGCCTTGAGTTCGGTGTACTTGTCGAACGCGTGCAGCGATTTGTCCCGACCGTTACCCGACTGCTTGAACCCGCCGAACGGCGCGGTCATGTCGCCGCCGTCATACTGGTTGACCCAGACGCTGCCGGCACGCAGGCCACGGGCGAAGGTGTGGGCCTTGCTCAGGTTGCTGGTCCACACGCCGGCGGCCAGGCCGAAGATGCTGTCGTTGGCGATCGCCAGGGCTTCTTCAGCGGTGTCGAAGGTGATGACCGACAGCACCGGGCCGAAAATTTCTTCCCGGGCGATGGTCATGGCGTTGGTCACGCCGTCGAAAACCGCCGGCTCCACGTACAGGCCACCGGTTTCTTCGAGGGTGCGCTGGCCGCCCGCGATCAACTCGGCACCCTGTTCCCTGCCGATATCGATGTAGCGCAATACGTTGTCCAGTTGACGCTGGTCGACGACCGCGCCGACGGTGGTCGAAGGATCAAGCGCATGCCCCGGCTTCCAGGCTTGCAGGGCTTCGACCAACAATGGCAAGAACTGCTCGCGGATCGAACGCTCCACCAGCAAGCGCGAACCGGCGGTGCAGACTTCGCCCTGATTGAAGGCAATGCCGCTGGCTGCCGCTTGTGCCGCCGCGCGCAGGTCCGGTGCATCGGCGAACACCACGTTCGGGCTTTTGCCCCCCGCTTCTGCCCAGACGCGTTTCATGTTGCTTTGCCCGGCGTAGATCATCAGTTGCTTGGCGATCGCCGTGGAGCCGGTGAAGGCCAGCACGTCGACGTCCATGTGCAACGCCAGCGCCTTGCCGACGGTGTGACCGTAGCCCGGCAAGACGTTGAAAACACCTTTCGGGATGCCCGCTTCCAGTGCCAGCTGCGCGATGCGAATGGCCGTCAGCGGCGACTTTTCCGAAGGCTTGAGGATGAACGAGTTACCTGCCGCCAGGGCCGGGGCGAATTTCCAGCTGGCCATGATCAGCGGGAAGTTCCAGGGCACGATGGCCGCGACCACGCCGGCCGGTTCGCGCGTCACCAGGCCAAGCTGATCGCGGGGCGTGGCAGCGACTTCGTCGTAGATCTTGTCGATGGCTTCGGCGGTCCAGCGAATCGCGTTGGCGGTCGCCGGAATGTCGACGTTCATCGAGTCGCTGATCGGCTTGCCCATGTCGAGGGTTTCAAGCAGCGCGAGCTCTTCCTGGTTGGCCAGGATCAAGTCGGCGAAGCGGATCAGCACGCGCTTGCGCTCGGCCGGAGCCAGGCTGGCCCAGACGCCGGATTCGAAGGTGCGACGGGCAACGGCGACGGCGGCGTTGGCATCGGCTTCGTCGGTGCTGGCCACATTCGCCAGGAAACGACCGTCCACCGGGCTGATGCATTCGAACGTGGCGCCGCTGGCGGCCGCGCAGTACTGGCCGTCGATGAAGGCGCGGCTTTCGATGTTGAGGGACTGGAAGCGTTGCTCCCAGTCGCTGCGAGTGATTGTCATGGTTGTGACTCGACGCAGGGGAATATGTAGTCGAACTGACCGGTCATCCAAGGATTTGAAAGACGGTCCCCTGTGGGAGCGAGCCTGCTCGCGAAAGCGGTGTGTCAGACAACATCAATGCTGACTGAACCGCCGCCTTCGCGAGCAGGCTCGCTCCCACAGTTGATCGGCGTGATCCGTCTTAAACGGTATGCAGGTACCAGTTGTACTCAAGGTCGGAGATGGAGTTCTCGAACTCGGCCAGCTCGCTTTCCTTGCACGCCACGAACACGTCGATGTACATCGGGTCGATATAACGGGCCATGACTTCGCTGTCGTCCAGCTCGCGCAGGGCATCGCGCAGGTTGTTCGGCAGGCTCTGCTCGTTCTGTTCGTAGCTGTTGCCTTCCACCGGGGCGCCAGGCTCGATCTGGTTGGTCAGGCCGTGGTGCACGCCGGCCAAAACCGAAGCCATCAACAGGTACGGGTTGGCGTCGGCACCGGCCACGCGGTGCTCGATGCGCACGGAGTCCGGTGAACCGGTCGGCACGCGAACCGCTACGGTACGGTTGTCGACGCCCCAGCTCGGCGAGTTCGGCACGTAGAACTGCGCGCCGAAACGACGGTAAGAGTTGACGTTCGGGCAAAGGAACGCCATCTGCGCCGGCAGGGTCTCGAGCACACCGCCGATCGCGTGACGCAGCGCGGCGTTCTGCTCGGGATCCTCGCTGGCAAAGATGTTGTTGCCTTCCTTGTCGAGAATCGAAATGTGTACGTGCAGACCGTTACCCGCCTGGCCTGGATACGGCTTGGCCATGAACGTGGTGTCCATCTCGTGGTCGTAGGCGATGTTTTTCACCAGACGCTTGAGCAGCACCGCGTAATCGCAAGCCTTTATAGGATCGGCCACGTGGTGCAGGTTGACTTCGAACTGCGCCGGGGCGCTTTCCTTGACGATGGCGTCAGCCGGGATGCCCTGCTCTTTCGCGCCTTCGAGGATGTCCTGCAGGCAGTCGACGTATTCGTCGAGGTCGTCGATCAGGTACACCTGGGTCGACATCGGACGCTTGCCGGACACCGGCGAACGCGGCGACTGTGGGCGACCGTTCACGTTGTCCTGGTCGATCAGGTAGAACTCCAGTTCGAACGCGGCGCAGATGGTCAGGCCCATGTCGTCGAACTTGCGCACCACATTTGCCAACACTTCCCGCGGGTCGGCGAAGAACGGCTGGCCTTCGAGCTCGTGCATGGTCATCAGCAGTTGCGCGGTTGGGCGCTTCTGCCATGGCTCGATGCTCAGGGTGCCAGGGATCGGATAGCAGATCCGGTCGGAGTCGCCGATGTCCAGGCCCAGGCCGGTGCTTTCCACCGTGGAGCCATTGATGTCCAGCGCAAACAGGGACGCTGGCAGGTTGATGCCTTTCTCGTAAACCTTATGAAGACTGGTGCGTTCGATGCGCTTGCCGCGCACCACACCGTTCATATCCGCAATCAGAAGGTCGACGTACAAAACCTCAGGATATTTCTTAAGGAATGCGTTTGCTTCGTTGAGTTGAACGGTACGCAGAGGGACCGACATGATGCACCTATTAGCTGTTAATTATTATGTTCACCGCCCTTTCACGTAGCCAGTCAATCCGAAAGGCAAAGTGAAGTCAATAGCGAACACACAGCCTTTAAGCGTTTATTTTCGGGCCTCTCAGAGGCACGAGAGTGCCAGATCATCCTTGAAACACGCGTAAATCCTCGTCTTCAGACGTGCGGCGTTTAGAATTTTTTACATGAGAGTTGTTAATTAAAATCAACAAGGCTAAGCTCCAGAAAAGCTCGTTCAAGTGTGAAACTTCGAGGTGATAAAAATGGCATTCAAGCCATTGATCGGCGTTACTGCATGCGTCAAACAGATTGGCCTGCACCCCTACCACGTCAGCGGTGACAAGTACTTGCGTGCTGTCAGCGTTGCCGCGCTGGGACTGCCCGTGGTCATTCCTTCCCTGGGCGACCTGACCGAAATCGAAGACCTGCTACCGCAGCTCGACGGTCTGTTGCTGACCGGCTCGCCGTCGAATGTGGAGCCCTTCCACTATCAAGGCCCCGCCAGCGCTCCCGGCACCGAACACGATCCCCAGCGGGATCAAACCACCCTTCCCCTGATTCGCGCGGCGATTGCCGCCGGCGTTCCGGTGCTCGGCATCTGCCGCGGCTTTCAGGAGATGAATGTGGCGTTCGGTGGCAGCCTGCATCAGAAGGTCCATGAACTGCCCGGCTTCCTCGATCATCGTGAAGCCGACCATCCCGACCTCGCGGTGCAATACGCACCGGCGCACGCCGTCGATGTGCAGCCCGGTGGTGTGTTCCAGGCGCTGGACCTGCCCCCGCAGTTCCAGGTCAATTCGATTCACAGCCAGGGCATCGACCGACTCGCGCCTGGCCTGCGCGCCGAAGCACTCGCGCCGGACGGATTGATCGAAGCGGTCTCGGTGGAGCACAGCAAGGCCTTCGCCCTCGGCGTGCAATGGCACCCGGAATGGCAGGTCCTGTCGAATCCGCCCTACCTGAGAATTTTCCAGGCGTTTGGTGACGCGTGCCGACAACGGGCGGCGCTGCGTAACTCGCGCTGACGTCATAAAAGATCAATCAATTTACTGCCCCCGTGGGTCTGGCGGGTGCGCTTGCGCGCATCCGTGACTCACGACAACAACACACTGCAATAACAACAAGTACCGCAGCCAGGAAGGCGGCACCGGATAAACCCGGACGGGGCATCCAGCGCAATCCCCTGTAGGAGCTGGCGAAGCCTGCGATCTTTTGATCTTGATTTTGAAAAGCAAAGTCAAAAGATCGCAGGCTTCGCCAGCTCCTACAGGGATCGCGACCCACTGACCGCTCGGGTTTGCAATCAACTATTAAGCCAGGCCGCGTTGGCCCGGCGAACGAAACCTGTTGGGAGTTTCACATGGCAAACGCCTCCAGCATCTACAGGAAGGCTCTTGAAGGTCACCAGGCACCGAAAAAGGTGTTGGTGAAAGTCGACCGCGTCACCAAGAAGTTCGACGAAACCACCGCAGTGGACGATGTGTCCCTGGAAATCCATCAGGGTGAAATCTTTGCCCTGCTCGGTGGTTCCGGTTCAGGTAAATCGACGCTGCTGCGCATGCTCGCCGGCTTCGAGCGCCCGACTGAAGGGCGCATCCTGCTCGACGGCGTGGACATCACCGACATGCCGCCGTACGAGCGGCCGATCAACATGATGTTCCAGTCCTATGCCCTGTTCCCGCACATGACCGTGGCGCAGAACATCGCCTTCGGCCTCAAGCAGGACCGGTTGCCCGCCAGTGAAATCGATGCCCGCGTCGAAGAAATGCTGCGCCTGGTGCACATGACCCAGTACGCCAAGCGCAAGCCGCATCAGTTGTCCGGCGGCCAGCGTCAGCGCGTGGCATTGGCCCGCTCCCTGGCCAAACGTCCAAAGCTGTTGCTGCTCGACGAGCCGATGGGCGCGCTGGATAAAAAACTGCGTTCGCAAATGCAGCTGGAGTTGGTCGAGATCATCGAGCGCGTCGGCGTGACCTGCGTCATGGTGACCCACGACCAGGAAGAAGCCATGACCATGGCCCAGCGCATTGCGATCATGCACCTGGGCTGGATCGCCCAGATCGGCAGCCCGGTGGACATCTATGAAGCGCCAGTCAGCCGCATGGTCTGCGAATTCATCGGCAACGTGAACGCTTTCGAAGGCACCGTAGTGGAAGATCTGGAAGGTCACGCGATCATTCACAGCACGGATCTGGAGCAGAAGATCTACGTCGGTCACGGCGTCAGCACCTCGGTGCAGGACAAGTCGATCACCTACGCCATTCGCCCGGAAAAACTGCTGGTCAGCACCACCAAGCCCGACACCCGCTACAACTGGTCCAGCGGCACCGTGCATGACATCGCCTACCTCGGCGGCCACTCGGTGTTCTACGTCAAGCTGCCTGGCGGCAAGGTCGTGCAATCGTTCATGGCCAACGCCGAACGCCGTGGCGCACGTCCGACCTGGGACGATCAGGTCTACGTGTGGTGGGAAGACGACAGCGGCGTGGTACTGCGCGCATGAGAACCTTCAATCAGCAATTCCTGCGCCTGGTGCCCAGCGGACGAAAACTGGTCATCGGCATTCCGTTCCTGTGGCTGTGCCTGTTCTTCATGCTGCCGTTCTTTTTGGTGATGAAGATCAGCTTCTCGGAAGCAGCCCTGGCCATTCCGCCCTACTCGGAGATCTACACCTACGCCGAGCAGAAATTCAATCTGTTGCTCAACATCGGCAACTACACGTTGCTGGGCGAAGATGAGCTGTACCTCTCGGCTTACCTCGGTTCGTTGAAGGTTGCGCTGTTCAGTACGCTGATGTGCCTGGTGATCGGTTTTCCGATGGCCTATGCCATTACCAAGGCAAGCAAGGAAGCACAGAACGTGCTGATGCTGCTGATCATGATGCCGACCTGGACCGCGATCCTGATCCGCGTGTATGCGTGGATGGGCATCCTCAGCAACAACGGCCTGCTCAACGGCTTTTTGATGTGGATCGGGCTGACCGATCACCCGATCGAGATCCTCAACACCAACACCGCCGTCTACATCGGCGTGGTGTATGCGTATCTGCCGTTCATGATCCTGCCGCTGTACGCCAACCTGGTCAAACACGACCAGAGCCTGCTGGAAGCGGCTTCGGACCTGGGTTCGAGCACCTTCAACAGCTTCTGGAAAATCACCGTGCCGCTGGCCAAGAACGGCATCATCGCCGGGTGCATGCTGGTGTTCATTCCAGTGGTCGGTGAGTTCGTGATTCCGGAGCTGTTGGGCGGTCCCGAGACCCTGATGATCGGCCGAGTGCTGTGGCAGGAGTTTTTCAATAACCGCGACTGGCCGGTGGCGTCCGCCCTGGCGGTGGTGATGCTGTTGATTCTGATCGTGCCGATTCTGCTGTTCAACCGCAGCCAGGCCAAAGAGATGGAGGCACGGGGATGAAACGCTTCGGATTTTCAAAGTTCATGCTGGTTTTCGGCCTGTCGTTTATCTACCTGCCGATGCTGATCCTGGTGATCTACTCGTTCAACGCCTCCAAGCTGGTGACGGTGTGGGGTGGCTGGTCGTTCAAGTGGTACGCCGGCCTGCTCGACAACTCGCAACTGATGGGCTCGGTGGTGCGTTCGCTGGAAATCGCCTGCTACACCGCGATTGCCGCGGTGGCGCTGGGGACATTGGCTGCATTCGTGCTGACCCGCGTCACGCGCTTCAAGGGCCGCACGCTGTTCGGTGGCCTGGTGACCGCGCCGCTGGTGATGCCGGAAGTGATCACCGGTCTGTCGCTGTTGCTGCTGTTCGTGGCCATGGCGCAAATGATCGGCTGGCCGATGGAGCGTGGCATCGTGACGATCTGGATCGCCCACACCACGTTTTGTGCCGCCTACGTGGCAGTGGTAGTCTCCGCGCGCCTTCGCGAGCTGGACCTGTCCATCGAAGAAGCGGCCATGGACCTGGGTGCGAAACCGTTCAAGGTGTTCTTCCTGATCACCATCCCGATGATCGCGCCGTCACTGGCGGCCGGCGGCATGATGTCGTTTGCCCTGTCGCTGGATGACCTAGTACTGGCGAGCTTCGTCTCGGGCCCGGGTTCCACCACCCTGCCGATGGAAGTGTTCTCGGCGGTGCGCCTGGGCGTGAAGCCGGAGATCAACGCCGTGGCCAGCCTGATCCTGTTGGCTGTGTCGATCGTGACCTTCATGGTCTGGTACTTCAGCCGCCGCGCCGAAGCCAGCCGTAAACGGGCGATCCAGGAAGCGATGGACCAGACTGCCAGCGAATCCTGGCAACAACCGAAAAAGCAAATGGTCGGAGCAACGGCCTAGCACCACCCCCTGTAGGAGCGAGCATGCTCGCGATGGACGTCAACGATGGCTTGGGCAATCTGAATGAACGCGTTGTCCTTGAGTTTTTCGTCGGAACGCCGCCCGGAGCAGGCTCGCTCCTACAAGGATTTGAATAAGAAAAGAAATGGAGTTGTACATGAAAATGTTTGGCAGGACTCTGCTGACACTGTCCTTATTGGGCGTGATCGCCTCGGGCGCCCAGGCCAATGACAAGGTTCTGCGCGTCTATAACTGGTCGGATTACATTGCCCCGGACACCGTCAAGAAGTTCGAAGACGAGACCGGCATCCGCGTGACCTACGATGTCTTCGACAGTAACGAAACCCTTGAAGCTCGCTTGCTGGCGGGCAAGTCCGGCTACGACATCGTCGTGCCGTCCAACAGTTTCCTGGCCAAGCAGATCAAGGCCGGGGTCTATCAGGAGCTGGACAAGTCGAAGCTGCCCAACTGGCAGAACCTCAATCCGGTGCTGCTGAAAAACGCCTCCGCCAGCGACCCGGACAACGCCCATGCCTTCCCGTACATGTGGGGCTCGATCGGCATCGGCTTCAACCCGCAGAAGGTCAAGGATGTGCTTGGCGCCAACGCCCCGACCAACTCCTGGGACCTGCTGTTCAAACCGGAAAATGCTGAAAAACTCAAAGCCTGCGGCATCAGTTTCCTCGACTCGCCCACCGAGATGATCCCGGCCGCCCTTCACTACCTGGGCTACCCGGTGAACGACAAGGACAAGGCGCACATCGCCGAAGCCGAAGCACTGTTCATGAAAATCCGCCCATCGGTGGCGTACTTCCATTCCTCGAAGTACATCTCGGACCTGGCCAACGGCAACATCTGCGTGGCCGTCGGTTACTCCGGCGATGTGCTGCAGGCCAAGGCTCGCGCCCAGGAAGCCGGGGACAAGGTGAAGATCGACTACAGCATCCCGAAAGAAGGCGCCGGCAGTTTCTACGACATGGTCGCCATCCCGCGCGATGCCGCCAACGTCGAGAACGCCTACCTGTTCATGAACTTCCTGATGCGCCCGGACATCATCGCCGAGATCACCAACAACATCGGCTACAGCAACGCCAATGCGGCCGCAACGCCGTTGGTGGATGAGGCGATTCGCAATGAGCCGGGTTCGTATCCGCCCGAAGCGGTGATGGCAACCTTGTATGCCATCCCTGACCAGCCGATTGCGGTACAGCGGATCATGACCCGGGGTTGGACCAAGGTGAAACTCGGCCAGTAATTCACTGCACATAAGTGTTGAACTTGATGCCGCTTTCGCGAGCAGGCTCGCTCCCACAATGGAATACGTCCCCCTGTGGGAGCGAGCCTGCTCGCGAAGAGGCCATAACATTCAACCTGGATTTCAGCTTTAGCTTTTCTATTCATGCAGCGCCTTACCACCGCTGCATCCCTCACCTGGCTCCTCGGTTAAGGTGAAGTTTGGCGCCCTCGGGCGCCTTTTTTTGTGATCGTTCCCACGCTCTGCGTGGGAATGCAGTCCGGGACGCTCCGCGTTCCAGCTTTAAGTCAAACACCCCCCAACGGCCATTCGGCCAGCGCCCGGTAACGGCCCTTGTGCGATTCGAACAACGCGAAGCGATCAGCACGCAGGACAAACTCGGGTGGCGTGGGAGACTCCGGCACCGGCGCCCGATAGTCTCGAGCCAAGGTCAAGTGCGGGCGAAATTCCCGTGGTGCATCCTCAAGGCCAAAGGGCAACAGGGCCTGCTCCAGGTCATACACCAGCCGCAACAACGCGGGCGATGCCTGCTCGGGTGCCAACACCAAGACCCCTGCCCTGCGCCAGACGTCGAGTCGATCGAGCTCCACGGTCAAGCGTTCGCCCGACGTTCGTACAGACGCGGCAGCCGTGCAGATATCGGCAATCTGCGCGATCGCGACCGCCCCCAGAAACTTCAAGGTCAGATGAAAGTTCTCGACCGGCACCGCACGTCCGCTGCGCAGTTGCAAGGCGCTGCGCCACTGGGCGATGGCCTTGCGTTGCGCCGGCGCGCAGCCGAGCGCGAAAAACAAGCGCTTGAACGGCTCATGGGTTTCGTCATTCATGCCAGATATCTCTGCCGGAAATAACCTGAGTCTACAACCTGCAAGGCCGCTTCTGGCGTCTGCCGGCATGCAAGTTATAGTTGATGCAGGCGAACCAACCGGAGGGAAGCATGCGACAGATCCTCAGTAAGGAACCCTGGTGGGCCACCCCCCCAGAACCCGGTCAGGATGAACTCAAGCTGGAATGGGGCTGGCTGGTGCATTACAGCGAAGGCGAGCCGCGCTTCGAGTTTGTCCGCGAGCGACCGTCCGATGACGAAATCCGCAACCGCAAGAGTTGCCGGATCACCCCGGCGGCGGAGTGATCCGGCGGTTCGGATCAAGCCTTCACGATCATTTCGAAACCGCCGAAGATCATCCTTTGACCATCGAATGGCATGGGATTGACGTCCGGTTGCACCCGCGGATCGCTCATCAGTTTCGCCATCCCGGCGTCACGCGTGGGCTTGTCCGGCCAGACGATCCAGGAAAACACCACGGTTTCGTTCTCTTTGAGTTTCACCGCCATGGGAAACGAGGTCACCTTGCCGTCAGGCACGTCGTCACCCCAACACTCGGCGAGGCTGAGCGCGCCGTTCTCGATGAAAATGGCAGCGGCCATCTCGGCGTGCTTGCGGAATTTTTCGCGGTTGGCGGTGGGTACGGCAATGACAAAGCCATCAACATAGGACATGAGGTTCTCCTTGGGTCATGGGTTGATCTGTTGATTAGTCGACTGGGTCGGGCTCCAATCGACAGACCCTGGGTCCGTACCGACCGACGGTTGGGCGCTTTGCGCCAGGCTCCCCTCTATCTGCGAGGCCATGTACAAGGTGCCCGCCATCACACCGGTGGTCGGGTTCTGCAGCAGCTTGGTCCAGGCCTTGTCGAACGTGTTGCCCAGGCTGCTGCGGATCAACGCTTCGCTGTCCGGTCGATCGTTGGCCTGGATGATCGCCCGAACGCCCGCGACGCCGACGGAAATCAACGCGCCGGCCAACTTGCCCGCTGCCGCCGCTACCGCACTGGCCGCCCCACGCGGGGCCATCTCGGCTTCGATGCGTTGACTGGCGCGCTTGGCCACCGGTGCCATGGCGGTGTCCGTCGAGCCCACACCCTTGTCGCCACCGGCCTTGTGGACCTTGTCGACCAGCGCGGCGTACGCCGGCAACGCGCTCAACTGCTCAGCATGCACCACCTGGTACAGCGAGGCGTCCCTGGCGGGCGGCGGCCCGAGGGCAATCGCGGGAACTTTGCGGATGCGACCATTGAGCTGCGCCATCGGCACGCCATGACGTTGGGAAATTTTCTGCAGTTCTTCCTTCATTATGTCCAGGTAGAACGCCGCTGCCAGGGTGAGAATCGCATCCGGATCCACCTCAAGCGCCGCCGGAGCCAGCACCTTTTCCTGGTACTTCTCCAGCAGATACGCTGCCAGGCGTTTCTCCGTGGCATCCTGCTCGCCCTTGGCACTGATGGTGTACCAACTGACCTTCATCGATAGCCATTCCTGGGTCCAGTAACTGCTGAACCAAGGAATGAAATTTTCTTCGGTCAGCTGATAGACCCGGGTGCGCCAGTAATCCATGGCGCCGTGGGCGTAGATTTTTGCCTGCTCGGTGGCCGACTGCGACGCATCGATAATTTCCCGGTCCACTTGCTGCCAGGTACTCGGAGAAATCATGATCTGCGGCACTTCTACCGGGGCAGGCGGAGCCGTGACGCATCCCGCCAACACTACCAGCACGGCGACGATCAGCGAACGCAGGTTCAAGATCGCGGTTCCTGAAGTGTAAGCCGAACGGGAGGTTCGGCGCTCTGAGGCCCCTGGTTTGAGTATAGGTGGCGGCGGGTAGCCGCTCAGGATTGATGGTGCTCTTGAGGCCGCCATCGTGGGCAAGCCCGCTCCCACAATGGTTACAGGTGTACACAACAATCGTGTTCCAACCCGATCCCCTGTAGGAGCGGGCTTGCCCGCGATGGGGCCATCAGAAACACCCACAACATCAGACCATCACTCCCATCGATATTCACCATCGCCACGATTGCCTTCCGCCCACGCACCGTCAGCGTAGGATCAGTTCCAACCCAACACAAAACCCTGTAGCGGAGGGTAGAACCATGCTGATCCATCTCCTGACCTGCCTGGCCCTGACGGCCTTCACGTTAAGCGTATTCGGCTGGTTCTTTCTCTCTGAGGAGCGCACGTCATGATCACCAACGTCACCTTGGCCGTGAGCTTTCCGGTGTTCGGCAACAACTACTACTCGCAGCAATTCGAGTCTCGTAAAGTATTGACCCTGATGTTCGACGAAAAATTCGAGGCACTGCTGATTCCGGCAGCCGGTCATCACTTCAGTAACGAAGTGATCGGGCTCAACGATCAGTTCCGCTTTCTCAATGACGTATTGGCCGAGCATTTGCTGGCAACCGAAGTCGCCTCTAGCGCCCGCCGGCATCAATACTTCTGAGAAGCTGACCCAGCCCCTCTGCAAAACAGGTCGGTTTTTCCAACGAAAAATGCCTCAGCAATCGACTGTTGTCGGCGAGAGAGTGCCTGATGTCACCGGATCGCGGCGCATCGTAGGCCAGCGAAAGCGGCCAACCCAGCAGTTCGCCCAGCATCGTCGCCAGATCGTTCAAGCTGGTGGAGCGGTTAAACCCGACATTGATCGGTTCATTACGCGGTTTTGATTCAGTGACCGCCTGTACCAGGATCTTGACCAGGTCATTGACATAGACGAAGTCCCTTGTTTGCTCCCCATCACCATAAACGGTGATGGGGAGTTTTTTTTGTGCCCGTTCGCTGAAAATACTGATGACGCCGGAATAAGGCGACGAAGGATCCTGGCGCGGTCCATAAATATTGAAGAAGCGCAGGATGACCGGTTCCAGTCCGTGCTGGCGGCGATAGAAATCAAGGAAGTGTTCGCTGGCCAGTTTGTCGGCGGCGTACGGCGTCAGGGGATTTTTTGGTGTGTCTTCACTGATCGCGGTGCCTTCGCCGTTGTTGCCGTAAATCGCTGCACTGGAGGCGTAGACCACCCGCCTTACACCTGCCTGGCGCATGGCTTCACAGATATTGAGCGTACCGATGAAGTTGCTCTGGTGCGTGGCGATCGGGTCATCGACCGAGGCCTGCACCGAGGCGACTGCGGCCAGATGGACCACCGCGGTGCAGTCTTTCATGGCGCGCGCTACCGTCGAGGCATCGGCGACATCCCCCACTACCAAGGTCAAATGACAACGATCAATCGGCAGGTTGGATAATTTCCCGGTGGAAAGATCATCCAGGACTCGAACGCTGTAGCCGTATTCGAGCAGGGCTTCGACAAGGTGCGAGCCGATGAAGCCGGCGCCACCGGTGACCAGGATTCGCTCAGCAGTCATCATCATTGAGCCTCCGATACGCGGGTGCTGGGGTTTTGTGGTCGATCCATTGCAATCAAGTCCCCTAATTGGTTGATGAACTCACGGCTGTCACTGAGCAGTTGTGGCCAGTCAGTGGGAAAACGAACATTCAACGGCAATTGATCAATGCGCCAACGAGGCGACAGCGGCTGATCAAACCGCGCGGCGACCTGCAAGCCCATTTCGCTGGCTGCGAACGGCCCGCGCAATACTGTTGGCGTGCGACCCGCGCTGTCGACTGCCTGGACCACATGAGCGCTCAACCACTCGCCGTCCGGCATGCGTACCCGCAGCGGTTGACCAATCGCGGCGTAGCTGATGTTCAACGGTTCCAGATAAATCCACAGCAGCGGGTCTTCCAGTCGCTCGATGCGCATCAGCAATGTGCCAGCACCAACGTTCTCGCCGGGATTGACCAGTACTTCCGCCACGCGTCCACTTTGCGCGGCGTTGATCGGTAGCGCGGCAAGGCGAGTCTTCAACCACTGTTGCTCGGCCTGCTGTTGGATAACATCGCGCTCAACGCTCAACGGCGCCTGGTTAGCCAATTGTTCACGGCGCTCGAATGCCAGCAGGTCCGCCCTGAAACCGTCGAGTTCTGATTTGGCCGTCAACACTTCACCGGGAGACACAGCACCTCGATAAACCAGGTCTTCGAGCACCTTCACCCGTTCCTGGGCGCGGCCTATGCGGGTCTGCAGCAATGCCCGTTCGCTGCCGCCCAATTTGATATTGCGCGCAGGCTTGGTATTGGTCGGCATGGCCGCCAGTTGCGATAACCTGGCGCGCCATTCCGGGTTGTCGAGATTGACCAGGGGCTGGTCAGCCCGGACCTGATCACCGGCCTTGACGAACAGTTGCTCGACCCGACCGGTATCACGCGCACGCACCTCAAGAATCGGCAGGCGCAACTGTGCCGGCGCGTCGATCATCAGCATGCCGTAGACCAGCTTGCCTCCCAGCCAGATCAACGGGCTGGCGACCAGCAGCAGGATCAGGTACCAGCGCACGCGAAAGGCCATGCGTTTGCCTGGCGCGTAGAGCACGGTCAAACCCTGTTCCTGAGTCGGACTCAATTCTTTACGACTATCGAAACGAATCTTCATGACGGCTCACCGTTTTGGAAAGTCTCGCCAGGCTTGCCAGTCGATGCCGGCAATCCCCAGGGGTTGCAGTTGCTCACGCCAGACACTGCTCTGGTGTTGCAACTGTTCGGTCGACGCGCCGGCCCAGGATTCCGTGGCATCCAGTTGTGGCTCCGTGCTTTGGGCGAGGCGAAATTGCAGTTCGGGCCAGCGCCGGGCTATCTGCTCTGCCATCCGAGCGCTGTTTTTTGGGTTGCGGGTGTAAATCATCAGGCTGACCTGGCGCACACCGGCGGCGGGAAGCCCGCATGGCACGCAGGTTTGTCCGGGCTTGGTCTCGGCGAACCAGCGATGATGGCTGGAAATCTCGACCGGCCAAGGGCTCTCTCGGGATGCCGCGCGCAAGGTATCGAGCAAGTCCTTCAAACGCTGGTCAGGCACAGGCACGCCCAACTGCTCGACCTCCAGGTCAAGGTGCAGGCTGGTGAATGAAAGCCCTTTGAGTTTGTCCAGCAGCTCGGTGAGCTGGTGGCGCTCCTGCGGCTTCATCCATTCAGGATCGCCCAGCAACAGGCTCACTTGCAGCCCCTCGCCGGCTGCCTCCTGCAGCAATTGCTCAAGGCGCTGGCGCGTCGTGGCGAGGTCCTCCAACTGCGCGCCCTTGAGGCCAAGATAAATCTTGTCCATTCCGGCTCTGCGCAGGGCCGTCAATTCTGCCGCGCGATGATCGGGATCGAGCAATACCTCGCTGTCCCAGACATAACTGGCCTGGGACCATTTTTGTGCCTGTGCCGCTTCAAGCGTCATGGGTTGTACCGCCAGCAACACCGTGGGCATCCACAGCGACGCGGCCAGAATTATCGATCGCATGTCAAAACCTCGTGGCACGTTTAAGCACCCACCATGGCGCCATCGAGCTTTCTTCATGGCCGCGACGAAACATCTCGTTGAGCATGGCCACGACGCTCCAGCACCGCAGGAGCAGCATGAACATCGGGAACAGAGGCACCAGCAACCCCAGCACCATGTCCTGTCGAGGCCGGTCGGAGACCATCACCAGCATGGCTGCGAACATCAGCAGGGTGATCAACAGGTACAGCAGGTAGATCAGCGCAAACAGGAACAACAGCGTCTTGCCCGGCAGGATGAACAGCGCCAGCAAGGTATAAATGAAGATGACAAACGGCAGCACCAACTGGAAGAAAAAGCCCGTGATCAGGATCATCACAAAGGTGGGCCAGCCCAATAATGTGGGGCTGATATTGTGGTTGTGCTTTCTGATATAGAGAAAAAACAGGTCGCCATCCCAGCGCAAGCGCTGCATCAGAAACTGGCTCAGCGTCGCCGGTGCATCGGTATGTCCTACCGCTTCGGGCTCGAACGGAATCCTCAGGTCATGCCGCTTGAAGTAACTCTTGATGCGCAACGTCAGGTCCAGATCCTCCGCGGTGTGCGTGTTCCAGCCACCGATTTTCACCAGGAAACTGCGACGGAACGCGCCAAAGGCCCCGGAAACGTTATTGACCAGGTTCCATTCGGCCAGACCGATTTTCGACATATGGATCGACAGCAGGTACTCCAGCGCCTGCATCGCTGTCACCCAGGAACCCCAGACATTGCGCACACGCAGGCTACCGGCTACCGCAGGCACCTTAGGGTCCTCGAAATGCCGCACGATGGAAGCGACCATGTTGTTGTCGAAGGATGTATCGCCATCGAGCGCCATCACGATTTCGCCGCCGGCAAGCGACAGGCCGGCGTTGAGGGACGACACCCTGCCACCCCTCTGCCATTTGGCGATCGGCCGTAAATGGCGCTTGGGGTATAACTGCGGGTCTACATGGAAATTGCGAACGGCGCTGAGTGTGGCCTGGTTCACCGTGGCGCCATCCACCACCGGGATCATCTCGATGTGGCCGCCATAGGTTTGCTCACACAGGCTCAACAGCGTGGTCTGAACGTCCATGCCCTCGCTGTAGCAGGTAATGATGCAAGAGACCTTGGGTCGGTAAATACTGATCTTCGGAACACTGGTACGCCGACGGGTGAACCAACGCAATATGCCCAGCAACACGATGATGATCATGGGCAGTTCGAACAGGATGAACGCTGGAAAAAGCATGTAGAACAAGCGGCTCAATCCATCCGGCCCTGCGAGCGCGCTGAGTGCACTCAAGAGTTGCTCCAGGAATGGGCTCATGCCGTGTCACCCAGCTCACCGGCCATACGCGCCAGTAACAGCTCGCCATCTTCTTGATCGAGTAGATCCCGGGGTGCAGTGATACTGATGACACGCAAGGTAATGTCGCTGACCTCCGGCGCTGAAAACAATTCGGCGACCCGACCCAAGCGGCGCTTGACGACTTCCAGCCCCTTCTCGTCGGTATGGGGAAGCATGATCCAGAAGAATTCTTCGGTACTGCGCGAGCAACGGTCCGTTTCCCTGACAGATTCCTGCAATCGATCGGCCACGCTATCTATAAAGGCATGGCCGCGTTGTTCGCCCAGGTGCGACAACGCACCGGCAAGGTTGACGAAGCGCAGGCCGATCAGTGAAAACTCAGGCACCGGGTGGCGACGCACGATCTGCATCTGCCAGGTCAGCAAATCATAGAAGTCCTTGCCACCTAACAGACTGAGCCGACCGAAATGCTCAACCGTCTTTTCACTGAACTCCTGGCGGCAGCGGAATCGCCCGGCCTCGGACAGGCGCAGATCCCTGACTTCCCGTATGCGCAACTTGTCGGGTGTGTGTGACAGGCCGCAATCCAGGCAGCGCGCCTGCACCTCGGCATCGACAAAAAACGCCTGACACGACCGGCAACGATAATTCTCCATCGGGCGGTCGTAATCGCTACCAATGTGGCGCAGCCGGTTCAAACAGTTGGGGCACAGCAACACCCCGTCCTTGAGAAATGACTCCTGTGCGCCAACATGACCACAGGTAAAACAATGCAATGAAGGTTGCCGTGCAATGTCCATGGCGTGACATTCGGTACACACATCAATGTAATTGAGGCGGCCCGAACCACAATCCGAACAGAGCCGGACGCGATCCACCAGAACCCCCTCTTCCAGCCAGTCCTGTTGCACCATCAGGCTGAGCCAGACGAACGCGTTGACCTGCTCGCTGTCTGCCAGGGCGTCCAGCAACGGATAACGATAGTGCTGAGGCACCTCCGGATCGCGTAAGGCAAGCAACTGAGCGCCTTCGCGCAACCACAGCCAGGAAAGCACCCGGCTTTCGAAACGTTCGGGGGCCGAGCCATGTTCGAACAGCCGGAAGCGTTCCTGCCACACGCTCCAGAGCCTTTTTATTTCGCTAGTCTCGACGGGACACGCGCCATCGCCCAAGGCTTCACACCAGCCATCCTGATCACGGCAGCAGAAAATCAGCGTGTAGCGGTAAGGGGCAAGCGTGCGCAATTTTCGTAGCACTTTGCCAGCATACGCGGCTGGCATGTCCAGTAACACCACATCAAATGCTTCGGCAGCCAGCAAGCTGCCCAGATCGGTAAAGTGCTCAAGCTCTGGAAGATTCAGGCTCGGAACTCTGTTACCGAATATCGCAACCCTGGGGTTTGAAGTCGGCATGACGCACGTCCTCTACAAACAGACAAGTGCGGTTAATTGGAGGAAGGAACACTAGCATCACATTTGCGAAGTGTCCGATTTTATTGTTCAAGTTATTTTTTGACTCGGCCAGCGCCAAAAATTCGTCGCCATTCGTCGATAAATTCTGACGCGGCATTCATGAGACAGACGGCGCCTTCAATACAAACAAATTATTACAAAAAAACGTTTTAAATCAAAAATTTAAACATTGTAATTAAGAAAAAGCCCTATCAATCAAAACTACCGGTGAGCATCGAACATTGATAGCTTCAAGCGCCCCAATTGCAACTGAGAGACTCTTCCAATTACTCAGAATAACTTCCCAACACACTATGACCCACGAATACCGCAAACAATCTTATAAGTTCAAAGTTTTTTATATCATCGAAGCCGAGACATATAACCAAACCAAAACATATCCGCAAACAGTTACAACAATGATACAGCCATTACTTTAATATCAAATCAGGTAAATACAAGTGAATCGGTAGTTAATCAAAAGTACAAACTTCCCGCAGACAGCCACGCAGCCATCGATGCACTGGGTCGGCATTCAGTCGGGGATGCCAGATCATGGCCAGGGAAAATGGAGGCAGTGACAATGGCAGTGCAAAGCTGTGCATACCGCACCGCAGATTGGCAGTATGCCGCTCGGGCACACTGGCAATCAGATCGCTCGATCGGGCAAGTGCCAGTGCCGTCGAGAAGCCGGCGACCATGGTCGCGATGTGCCGTTGCAACCCGAGCAGCTCCAGGGCTTCGTCAATCGACCCCTTGTCCAGTCCTCGCCGTGACACGCTGATGTGGTCGTGCGCGGCAAAACGCGCGGGCGTTATCTCGCCATCGCACAGCGGGTGCCCCGTGCGCACCACGCCGATGAAACGATCGCGGAACAATCCCTGGGTAAGCAGTTCCGGGCTCGCGGCCTGGCCCACCACACCCGTTTCCAGATCGACCGTACCGTCGCGCAGTGCAGCGCTGTCCTTGTCGGGCTTGTGCATGAAGCGCAGGCGTATGCCCGGCGCTTGTTCAGCGACGCGGGCGATCAGCGCGGCGCCGAAGTTTTCGACAAAGCCTTCGCTGGTGCGCAACGTGAATGTGCGCACCAAGTGCATGAGGTCAGGTTGTTCGGCCGGGCGCAGCATCGCTTCTGCCTCCTGCACAAGCTGACCAACCCGCTCGCGCAACTCCAGCGCACGCGGTGTAGGCACCAGGCCACGCCCGGCCCTGACCAGCAGCGGATCGCCAGTGGTTTCACGCAGTCGCGCCAGGGCCCTGCTCATCGCCGATGGACTCAGGCGCAGGCGCTTGGCGGCACGGGCGACGCTGCCTTCTGTCAGGAGCGCATCAAGGGTAGTCAGCAAGTTGAGATCGGGTGTGGACATACGTGGCCCCATGGTCGGCTGATGTGGCGCTGTATGCATGTATCAAGTGCGATTCGTGCGCCTTCCGCCATGTTAGGCCCGGGCGTAGATTTCTGGTAGCTCCAATCGGGAGTGACCAGAGAGGAGAACATCATGAATGACGGATCTGCAGTCGCGGCAGTTGCTCAACGGACGCCTTCGGTGAAAGGGACGCTGGCCAGCCTGTCGTTGGCAATGTTGTTGTCATCGCTGGGCACCAGCATCGCCAACGTCGGCCTGCCATCCCTGGCCCAGGCATTCAGCGCGTCCTTTCAACAAGTGCAGTGGGTCGTCATCGCCTACCTGCTGGTCATTACCACCTTGATCGTCAGCGTCGGTCGATTCGGTGACCTGGTCGGTCGACGCCGCCTGTTGCTGTGCGGCATTGCCCTGTTCACATTGGCTTCGGCCTGCTGCGCACTGGCGCCCAATCTCGGTCTGCTGATCGCTGCCAGGGCGCTGCAAGGCCTGGGCGCGGCAATCATGATGGCGTTGACCCTGGCGTTTGTCGGCGAGACGGTGGCCAAGGGCAAGACTGGCGGCGCCATGGGCCTGCTGGGGACGATGTCGGCCATTGGCACCGCGCTGGGCCCGGCGCTCGGCGGTGTGCTGATCGGCGAATTCGGCTGGCGTTCGATGTTCCTCATCAGCGTGCCTCTGGGCATGGCGACATGGCTGCTCGCGCAACGCTACTTGCCCGATGATCGCCCGGCGCAATCCGGGCGTACGGGGTTCGATCCGGCAGGCACGCTGTTGCTGGCCCTGAGCCTCGCCGCCTATGCCCTGGCCATGACCCTTGGACGCGCGCACTTCGGCCTGCCGAATATCGTCCTGCTGCTGGCGGCCTGCCTGGGTCTCGGATTGTTCGTGCGGGTTGAATCGCGGGTCGCGGCACCCCTGGTGCGCCTGGCCTTGTTTCGTGACAGCCGCCTCAGCGGCAGCCTCGCCATGAGCCTGCTGGTGACCACCGTAATGATGGCCACGCTGCTGGTCGGGCCGTTCTACCTTTCACAGACCCTGCGGTTGTCGGCAATGGAGATCGGCCTGGTGTTGTCGGTCGGGCCACTGGTCGCCGCGCTGACCGGCGCGCCCGCCGGGCGCATCGTCGACCGTTGCGGAGCCCCTGGCATGACCCTCGCCGGGCTCTTGGGCATGGCGCTGGGCTGCTTGATGTTGTCGCTCGTGCCCGAGTCGTTCGGCGTGGGCGGCTACCTCGCCCCCATGGTCGTCCTCACCCTGGGCTATGCGGTGTTCCAGACCGCCAACAACACCGCCGTGATGCTCGACGTTGCGCCTGATCAACGCGGTGTAGTGTCTGGCCTGCTCAACCTTTCGCGCAACCTGGGGCTGGTCACCGGGGCCTCGGCCTTGAGCGCCGTGTTCGCCTTGGCCTCAAGGGCGGTCGACATCGGCACCGCGCATCCGCAGGCCATCGCCAGCGGCCTGCGCACGACGTTTCTGGTCGCGCTGGGGCTGATCGTCGTCGCCTGCCTGATCGCATGGCGCAGGCAGGCTAACGGGCGGTAAACGCGATTACTGCTCCAGTACCACCAGCGGTGTGTCCTTCTTGACGATGTAGGTCGCCAGTTCCGACGCCTTGCCCTGGCCGACATTCTTGGCCACATGGGCGGTGCCGGCGGGGATGTACAAGGAGTCACCGGCCTTGAGCGTAACGGCCGGTTGCCCTTCGAGCTGATACTCGAAGGTGCCGTCGATGACGTAGGCCACTTCCACCCCGGGGTGCGAGTGTTTCGGCGACACCACGCCCGGGTCGAAATCAACGCGCACCTGGATGACTTCGCGCCCGGCGACATCCAGGTCACGGCGCACCAGGTCCGTGCGCTTGAGGCCGGCCTGCCAGTTTTTCGCCGGCGGCTGACCCGCCTCCTGGGCTTGGGCAAGGCCGGTGAAAGCGGTCAATGTTGCAGTGACGAGGGCAACGCCGAGCAGGCCTGCCGCGTAGCGGGTGGGGGTTCGGGACATGCTGATTCTCCGGTGTGCGTTAGGTAAAAGCCGTTAGGGGGCGGTTGCATTACGCACTCGCCGTGTAACGCCTTCGTGTCCTCTCACCCCGGTTTTTGTATGCGACTGTAGCTTTGTGAATGGCGGATACGTTGCGATACGTCTTGCGGATGATCGGGAACTTGGGGTGTAGATCCAGCGCTACGGTAACGGCCACTTAGGGTTCCGCTATTACAGCGGGTCACTTTGAAAAGCGGCACGCCGCCCGGGCTGGAGCGAGCATGTCGAATCGTCGCACCGTCGCGATGGAGGTCAACGATGACGCGGCCTGTCTGGATGAACGCGTTGTCTGGAAGTCCATCGCGAGCAGGCTCGCTCCCACAATGGAATCGCGGACAGACCTGCAATCAGGTCGGCTTTAAGGCCGCCTCGCTTTTGCTGTTGCTTTGGCTTTTGATTTTCTTGCCCCCTCGAGAGGCCGAGTGGAGGTTCTGCGCAGTGGGTAAACCGGC
>NZ_APIO01000051.1:0-97217 GCF_000408945.1 Pseudomonas sp. G5(2012) | reverse complement strand
GGTAGGCCTCGCCGTAGGTGGTGGTCGTGGTGCCGCGGGTCTGGTCGACCTCGCCATCGAGAAAGGCGCGGGCGTCAAGGGCGTGATAGGCGCGAAAGTTGATGGATTTTTCCACCACCTGGTGGCGGGTCTGCAAACCCCACACGCCGTCCTCACCGCTGGCGAAACCGGCCGGTGAGCGCAGTGGCAATTTCACGCCAAACTGGTAGTGGCGCTGGTCGTCGTGGAACTCGACAACGTCGATCCGCAGGCGGTCGTCATGCGTGAAACGGTACCAGATGCCGACCTCGGCCAGCAGCCGCTCGATGAACGCAAGGTCGCTTTCGCCGTACTGCATGACCTGCTCGCGCCGGGGGTATTCGCGCACCAATTGGAACAGGAAATGCTGGCCGAGGAAATCGTGGCGGCTGCGCAGGATGTGCTCGACGATCTCCGGCACCGACTGCTGCTGGTACAGGCGGTACTGACGGCCACGATCGAGCAGGGCCAGGCGCGGTTGCAGGGTGATTTCATAGCGAGCTTCGTCGCGGGAGGCGGACAGGCGCTGGAAGCTGTTGACCATGCCGTACAGGCTGCGCAACGGCTTGACCTCGGGCACTGGCAGGCCAGGGTAAGGTGGCTTTGCCGGCGGCGGATAGAGGCTGAAACTGGCGTCCTTGTTGAGCATCTTCTCGGCGCTGAGGTCTTGCTCGCTGCAGGTGAATTCCACACGGTAAGTGAAGGGTTGGCTGAGGTGTTCTTCGCCTTCGAAGGCGAGGACATCGAACGCGGCGTCGAACCAGCGGATCGCGAACTTGTGGCGGGTGTGGTTGAAGAAGATGCGCGGTTGTGTGCTCATGTCAGGCCTTCCTGGTCTGTGGGGGAAACACACAGGAAGGGTTTAGCGTTCACCCGGGTCCTGAGGGGTGAAAGCTTTGGCGAAATGGAAGGAAGCTGGAAATAGGACGTTTCTGAGGATGGTGTAGGGCTTTTCTGTATTGGTATCCCGGGTTAACCGTGTCGGATAACCCTGTAGGAACCTGCTCTGGGCGGCGTTCCGACGATGAGGCCAGAACAGGCCCCATCATTCCCCAGCCATAAAACTCACCCGCACCTTCAACCCCGCCTTCTCCCCATCATGCAGGCTGATTTGCGCCAGGTGCGCCCGGCAGATTTCGCCAACAATCGCCAACCCCAAGCCTGAACCGGCCACTTGCTGATTGCGCCGGTAAAAGCGCTCGAACACCCGATCGCGCTCATCAAGGGGAATGCCCGGCCCGTCGTCCTCGACCTCCAGCACCGCCGGCGCCAGGACCCGCAAAATGACGTTGCCGCCCGGTGGCGTGTGGGCCAGGGCGTTGTCCACCAGATTGCTCAACAGCTCATTCAACAAGGTCGGCTCACCGCGCAACCAGACCGGCTCGTCAGCTTCCAGCGCCAGGGCCACGCCGCGTTTATGGGCCAGCGGCGCCATGGCCATGCCCAGCTCACGGGCCAATTGACTGAGGTCGAGCAACTGCGCGCCGCCCTCGGCAATCGCCCTGGCGCCGTTTTCCACCCGGGCCAGCGAGAGCAATTGATTGGCCAGGTGGGTCAGGCGATCAGTGCCTTGGGCAGCGGTTTCCAGCGTGCTGCGCCAGGTTTGCGGCTCGTTCGAGCGCAAGCCCAATTCCAGCCGGGCCTTGAGCGCTGCCAACGGCGTGCGCAGTTCGTGTGCGGCGTCGGCGATGAATTGCGCCTGCTTCTCGAACTGCCCGCGCAGGCGTTCGGTGAAATGGTTGAGCGCACGCACCAGTGGCCACAACTCGCGTTGCACTTCCACCAGGGGTAGCGGCCGCAGGTCATCCGGCTGACGTTCCTCCACTGCGGTGCGCAAACGCTCCAGCGGGCGCAGCGCCGCACTGACCGCAAACCACACGATCATCAGTGCCCCGACCGCCAGCATGCCCAGGCGCAGCAATGTATCGCCGGCCAGGCTGCGGGCCATGCTGACGCGTGCCTCATCGGTCTCCGCCACGCGGATTTCCGCCATGCCGTTCATGTTCGGCTCGCTGACCGGCTTGAGCAAACTGACCACGCGCACGTTCTGTCCCCGATAAGTCGCGTTGTAAAAACGCGCGAGCGCCGGGTAGTTGTCGGTGCGCGGTGTACCGGGAGGGGGTGGCGGCAGGTTTTCATAACCGGAGATCAGCTTCTGGTTGATATCGTTGACCAGGTAGAAAATCCGCCCCGCGCTGTCGTAGGCGAACGTATCGAGGGCCACGTAAGGCACGTCCAGGCTGAGGCTGCCATCACGTTCGGACAGGCCGGCGGCGATGGTCCGCGCCGAGGCCAGCAACGTGCGGTCATAGGCCGTGTCGGCCGCTTCGCGACCGTTCCAGTAAGCACTCAAGCCGCTGGCCAGCATCAATACCACCAGCAACAGCGCCAGGTTCCACAGCAACCGCCAACGCAGGCTGCTGGCCTTATGCATCACGGCTTTCCAGCAAATAACCGAGACCGCGGAACGTCACGATCGCCACCGGGTGGCCGTCGAGTTTCTTGCGCAAGCGGTGAACGTAGATTTCAATGGCGTCCGGACTGGCCTCTTCGTCCAGGCCGAAGACCTGTGAAGCCAGTTGCTCCTTGCTCATCACCCGGCCAGGACGGGCGATCAGGGCTTCGAGTACCGCTTGCTCGCGGGAGGTCAGGGTCAGCAGTTCCTCACCGAGGGTAAAGCGCCGGGTCTCCAGGTCGTAGGCCAGCACACCGCAGCGCTGCAGGCGCTCGCCACCCAACACACTGCGGCGCAACAAGGCCTTGACCCGGGCTTCAAGCTCGGTGAGTTCGAAAGGCTTGGCCAGGTAGTCGTCGGCCCCCAGGTTCAGGCCATGGACCCGGTCCTTGACGTCGCTGCGGGCGGTCAACATCAACACCGGTAGATTCTTACCCCGGGCACGCAGGCGCGCCAGCACTTCGAAACCGTCCATGCGCGGCAGGCCGACGTCGAGAATCGCCATGGCGTATTCCTCGCTACCCAGCGCCAGGTCGGCCGCCACGCCGTCGTGCAGCACATCCACGGTCAAGCCGGTGCTCTTGAGCGCCTGAGCGACACTTTCAGCGAGCTGCAGATGGTCTTCGACGAGCAGGACACGCATGGATCATTACCTCGTTCAGGGATGGTCGACGCCATTCTTTGGCGCGGAGTTTACAGCGGCATCCGCCGCTGTGAAGCCTGAAAAACCGTGAAAGCCCGATGAAAGGTTAGCGAAAGGTTGGACCGTTAGAGTCGATCTACGGATGGTTTATCTCGCAGCCATCGATCGTGATTTGAAATGTAGCTCCCGAAAAACGCCTCGATGCGTTTTCGCCAATAAGAACAATAACGAGGTACGTCGCCATGCTGTCCACCCAGCTCCACATTTGTCCGTCCCGCCCCTTTTCTCGAACCCCCTCGTATTCGCTTGCCGGCGCCGTCAACGCCTGCGCGAAGCGAAACCGCTGCATCTGAAACATCCCAAAAAACAACAACTCCTGTGGAGACAACAATGAATCGATCACTGCGCCGTTTCGCCCTCGCCGCCAGCGTCATGCTGTTCGCCGGCCCACTGATGGCCGAGCCCAAACGCCCGGAATGCATCGCACCGGCCTCGCCCGGCGGCGGTTTCGACCTGACCTGCAAACTGGCGCAAAGCGCGCTGGTCAACGAAAAGCTGCTGACCAAACCGATGCGCGTGACCTACATGCCCGGCGGTGTCGGCGCGGTGGCTTATAACGCGGTAGTCGCCCAGCGCCCGGCGGATGCCGGCACGTTGGTGGCCTGGTCAAGCGGTTCGCTGCTCAACCTGGCCCAGGGCAAGTTTGGTCGCTTCGATGAAACCAACGTGCGCTGGCTGGCCGCCGTTGGCACCAGCTACGGCGCCATCGCCGTGAAGAGCGATTCGCCCTACAAGACCCTGGACGATCTGGTCCAGGCGCTGAAGAAAGATCCGAGCAAAGTGGTAATCGGTTCCGGCGGCACCGTCGGCAGCCAGGACTGGATGCAGACCGCCCTGATCGCCAAGGCCGCCGGGATCAATCCGCGCGACCTGCGTTACGTGGCGCTCGAAGGCGGCGGTGAAATCGCCACTGCCTTGCTCGGCGGCCACATCCAGGTCGGCAGCACCGACATCTCCGACTCCATGCCGCACATCCAGAGCGGCGACATGCGTCTGCTCGCGGTGTTCTCCGACAAGCGCCTGGACGAGCCGGAAATGAAAGACATCCCGACCGCCAAGGAACAAGGCTACGACATCGTCTGGCCAGTGGTTCGCGGCTTCTACCTGGGGCCAAAAGTCAGCGATGAAGACTATGCCTGGTGGAAGGACTCCTTCGACAAACTGCTGGCCTCACCCGAGTTCGCCAAGCTGCGCGATCAGCGTGAACTGTTCCCGTTCGCCATGACCGGCCCGGAATTGGACACCTACGTGAAGAAGCAGGTAGCGGACTACAAAGTGCTGGCCAAAGAGTTCGGCCTGATCCAGTGATCGTCTCTGTCTAGCGGTCACGGCGGGCTAGCGCCGCCGTGACCCAGGAGTTCCCCATGCTCTTACAACGCATTTTTGCTTCGGTGCTGTTGCTGGCCTGTGTCGGCCTGGCGCTGATGGCCTGGCCGTATCAGGCGGCTTTTTCCTACGAACCGGTGGGCCCTCGGGCCTTCCCGTTGCTGATGCTTGGCCTGATGGGCTCGGCGCTGTTGTACATGGTGTTTCGTCCCGCACCGATCAAGCACAGTGATGACGAGCCGCCGCTGGATCGCGAAACCTTGACCAAGATCGCCATCTGCGTGGCGCTGCTGCTGGTGTTCGCCGGCACCTTCGAACCGCTTGGCTTCATCGTTGCCAGCATCCTCATCGGTGTGCCGATGGCGCGCCTGTATGGCGGCCGCTGGCTGCCCAGCGTCGTGATCATCAGCTTGATGGCCGTCGGCCTTTACCTGCTGTTCGACAAGTTGATGGACGTACCGTTGCCCTTGGGCGTGCTCGACGTTCTGGAGAACTGATATGGATACTCTTGGCTATTTGGGTCAGGGCTTCGGCGTCGCGCTGAGCCCGTACAACCTGGTGACCGCCCTCTGCGGCACCCTGATCGGTACGGTGGTCGGCCTGTTGCCGGGCCTGGGGCCGATCAATGGCGTGGCATTGCTGATCCCCATCGCATTCGCCCTCGGCCTGCCGCCGGAATCGGCGCTGATCCTCCTCGCAGCCGTGTACCTGGGTTGCGAATACGGCGGCCGGATCAGCTCGATCCTGCTGAACATACCGGGCGAAGCCTCCACCGTGATGACCACCCTCGACGGCTATCCGATGGCCCGCAAAGGCCTGGCCGGCGTGGCGCTTTCGCTGTCGGCGTGGAGCTCATTCATCGGCGCCTTCATCGCCACCTGCGGCATGGTGCTGTTTGCCCCGCTGCTGGCGAAATGGGCGATCGCCTTCGGACCGGCGGAATACTTCGTGCTGATGGTATTTGCGATCGTTTGCCTGGGTGGCATGGCCGGTGACCGACCGTTGAAAACCTTTATTGCAGCACTGATCGGCCTGTTCCTGTCGACGGTCGGCATCGACGCCAACAGCGGTGTGTACCGCTTCACCGGGGACAACATTCACCTGACCGACGGTATTCAGTTCGTGGTGCTGGTGTTGGGCCTGTTTTCCATCAGTGAAATTCTGCTGTTGCTGGAAAAAACCCATCACGGCCAGGAAGCGGTGAAAGCCACCGGGCGCATGATGTTCAACTTCAAGGAAGCGGCGTCGGTGTTCGTGGTGAACATCCGTTGCGGCGTTCTGGGTTTCATCATGGGCGTGTTACCGGGAGCCGGTGCCACCCTGGCCAGCGCCGTGGCCTACATGACGGAAAAACGCATCGCAGGCGCCAAGGGTAAATTTGGCCAAGGCGACATGCGCGGCCTCGCCGCTCCGGAAACGGCCATCGGCGGCGCAGCGTGCGGCGCTTTGGTACCGATGCTGACCCTGGGTGTTCCAGGCTCAGGCACCACAGCGGTGATGATCGGCGCCCTGTCGCTGTACAACATCACCCCGGGCCCGCTGCTGTTCCAGCAGCAACCGGACATCGTCTGGGGCCTGATCGCCTCGCTGTTCATCGCCAACATCATGCTGGTGATCCTCAACATCCCGATGATCCGTATCTTCACCCGTATCCTCGCTGTGCCGAACTGGGCACTGGTGCCGGTGATCGCGATCATTACCGGGATCGGCGTCTACGCGGTGCACGCCACCACCTTTGACCTGTTCCTGATGATCGGCATCGGCATCTTCGGCTATATCCTGCGCAAGCTGGACTTCCCGCTGTCGCCAGTGCTGCTGGGGTTCATTCTCGGAGGCCTGATGGAACAAAACCTGCGCCGCGCCCTGTCGATTTCCAACGGTGCGCTGGAAATCCTCTGGTCGAGCCCGATCACTTTCGGTTGCTGGGTCCTGACAGCGATCATGCTGTTGATGCCGATCCTGCGGATCTGGCGTAAGCGTTCGGCTGCGCAACGCGCCATCGCCGATGTCTGATCGAACACCGCTCAAAGCCTGGTGGGGTACCCCGCTGGTCGGCCTGCTGGGCGGTTTCCTCGCCAGCCAGGTCGGCTGGCCGCTACCGTGGATGGTCGGCTCGTTGCTGGCGATCATCCTAGTGCGCTGCCTGACACCCTGGCAACTGGCGGAGATCCCTGGCGGCCGCAAGTGCGGCCAGTGGATCGTCGGCATCGGTATCGGCCTGCACTTCACCCCGGTGGTGATGGAGCAGGTGCTGAGTCATTTCGGGCTGATCTTCTTCGGTGCGCTGGTCACCAGCCTCTCGGCGGTGGTCGGTGTCTGGCTGATGCGTCGCACCGGTGAAGATCGCGCCACTGCATTTTTTTCCAGCATGCCCGGCGGTTCCGGGGAGATGGTCAACCTCGGCGCACGCAATGGGGCGGTGCTCAGCCGGGTGGCGGCGGGCCAGAGTTTGCGGGTGCTTGTGGTGGTGCTTTGCGTTCCGGCAGCGTTCAAATACCTGCTGGGGGACGGCGCACCGATGTCCCACGCCGGCAGCATCGATTGGCGCTGGCTGGCGCTATTGTTTCCGGCGGGAGCGCTGGCGGCCTGGATCTGGGAACGCCTGCGGCAACCCAACCCCTGGCTGTTCGGGCCCTTGCTGGTCAGCGCAGCGGTCAGCATTGGCTGGGACCTGCATATCGGCTTGCCTAACGGCGGCAGCCAGATCGGCCAATGGCTGATTGGCAGCGGCCTGGGCTGTCATTTCAATCGGCAGTTTTTCCGTCGTGCGCCGTCGTTCATGGGTAGGACGTTGATCGGCACGCTGCTGACCATGCTGATCGCCACAGCGGCTGCACTGGGACTGAGTGCGCTGACCCACCTGGATTTGCGCTCGCTGACCCTGGGCATGATGCCCGGCGGCATTGCCGAGATGAGCCTGACGGCCGAAACCTTGCAACTGTCGGTGCCGCTGGTGACGGCGATGCAGGTGATGCGGTTGCTGTTTGTGTTGTTTCTGGCGGAGCCGTTGTTCAGGTATTGGAACCGTCAGCCGAATTCAGTCTGATAAACCGAGTTGCCCTTTTCGCGAGCAGGCTCGCTCCCACAGGGTTCGCGTGATCCTTGTGGGAGCGAGCCTGCTCGCGAAGCTCTTTCAAACCGGTGGCAACCGCCACTCGATCGGCGTCTCGCCATTCTGCTCCAAAAACTTGTTGGTCCGGCTGAAGTGCCCGCACCCGAGGAAGCCACGATAGGCCGACAGCGGTGACGGGTGCACCGAGGTCAGCACCAGGTGCTTGGTGGCATCGATCAACTTCTGTTTGCTCTGGGCATGGGCGCCCCACAGCATGAACACCAGATGCGGCTGCTGCTGGCTGACCACTTCAATGATCCGGTCGGTGAAAAACTGCCAGCCCTTGTCCTTGTGCGCATTGGCGTTGGCACGCTCCACGGTCATGGTGGTATTGAGCATCAACACGCCCTGCTCGGCCCAGCTTTGCAGATAGCCGTGATTGGGGATGTCGATGTTCAGGTCGCGCTTCAACTCTTTATAGATATTGACCAGCGACGGCGGCGCCGGGACGCCCGGCTGCACCGAAAAGCACAGGCCATGGGCCTGGCCGGGGCCGTGATAGGGGTCCTGGCCAAGAATGACCACCTTGACCTTGTCCAGCGGCGTGGAATTGAGCGCGTTGAAGATCATCGGGCCCGGCGGATAGATTTCCTTGCCCGCCGCGCGCTCGTCCTGGAGGAATTTTCGCAACTCTGCCATGTAGGGTTGGTCGAATTCGGCACGCAGTGCCTCCTTCCAGCTCGGTTCGAGTTTGATACGGTCGTCAGCAGTCATGGTTATATCCGGCAAAAGCAATGGGGCGCACCCTAGGAAAGCCCATCACGCTTGTCAATTGATCTGACACCAATCCGGCACTTTCCCACACAGCGATCATACTTAACCCTCAAATTCCCGAGCGAGGTCACGATGAATCTGCACTTCGAAGAACTCACCGGCACTGACGGCGCCCGCATTGGCATTGCCACGCTGGATGCCGAAAAATCGTTGAATGCCCTGTCCCTGCCGATGATCAATGCCATGCGCGACAAGTTGGACGCCTGGGCGAAGGAACCGCAAATCGTTTGCGTCCTGCTGCGCGGCAACGGCATCAAGGCCTTCTGCGCCGGCGGTGAAGTGCGCAGCCTGGTCGAGGCCTGCCGGGCCCATCCGGGTGAAGTGCCGACGCTGGCCGCGCACTTCTTCAACTCCGAATATCGCCTGGACTTCAGCCTGCACACTTATCCCAAACCGTTGATCTGCTGGGGTCACGGCTATGTGCTCGGCGGTGGCATGGGCCTGTTGCAGGGGGCAAGCATTCGCATTGTCACACCGAGCAGTCGACTGGCGATGCCGGAGATCAGTATCGGCCTGTATCCGGACGTGGGCGCCAGTTGGTTCCTGTCTCGCCTGCCGGGCAAGCTCGGCTTGTTTCTCGGCCTGACCGGCGCCCACATGAACGGTCGCGACGCGATCGATCTGGACCTGGCCGACCGTTTCCTGCTCGACGAGCAGCAGCAGGAACTGATCGAAGGCCTGCTGCAATTGAACTGGCAGGAACAGACGCCGATGCAGCTCAACAGCCTGCTCAAGGCCTTGCAGCAGAAAGCCGTTGCGCAAATGCCCGAGGCCCAGTGGTTGCCGCGCCGCCAACAGATCGATGAATTGCTGGACGTCAGTGATGTGCGTTGTGCCTGGAAAGCCATTGTCACGCTGCTCGATCACACCGACATGCTGCTCAACCGCGCCGCGCGCAACCTGATCGAAGGCTCGCCGCTGACCGCGCATCTGGTGTGGGAGCAGATCAAACGTGCCCGGCATATGTCTCTGGCGCAGGTCTTTGAGATGGAATACACCCTGAGCCTCAACTGCTGTCGCCATCCGGAATTCAGCGAGGGCGTGCGTGCGCGATTGATCGACAAGGATCAGAAACCTCGCTGGCATTGGCCGGACGTCAACAACGTGCCGGATGCGGTGGTGGAGGCTCATTTTCACAAAATCTGGGAAGGTCGGCATCCCTTGGCGGACCTGTCAGAGTACTGAAAAAAATGACTCTGTAGGAGCGAGCATGCTCGCGAAAAACGTCATGACAACGCGTTTAACCTTTAAGCACGCGTTATCGTTGACGTCCATCGCGAGCATACTCGCTCCTACAGGAGGGTATGGATTTCAACCGGATTAGCGGTGATTACCACGGCCGTCGTGATCGCCACGCCCATTGCGGCCGCCTCGGCGATCGTGATTGTCGTTTCGCCCGCGACGATGATCATTGTCCCAGCCGCCACGGTTGTGGCGACCGTCCCAACCCTGGTTCTGGTGCGCCCTGTAGTCTGGCCGGGACTGATAGTAACGGGGAGCCGGCTGGTAATAGCGCGGCACCGGTTGATAAACCCGCGGCTGGTGGTAATAGCGCGGCGTTGGTTGGTAATACCGGGCAGGCGGCGCGTAGTACCGGCGCGGTGGCGTGTAGTAACCGCCGCCATTGGAGTAGTAGGAGTTGCCGCCAGCGTAATAGGGCGCCGGCGATGAGTAGACCTCTGAACCGTAGTAACCGCCTCCATCGGAATAAGCTACGCATCCACCCAGTGACAAACCCAACACGGCAATCAGAAGAATTCGTCGATACATTGGCGGCCTCCTGGACCGCGAGTGAGCCATACCAGCGACGCTGGCAGGCGACAGTCAAAGTTTCTGCGACTGTCGATAGATCAGACATCGAATTGAAGATCCGGTGCGCTCCCGCAACACCTTGATACATCTCGCCGATGAAAGGTTTTTCATCCATTCACACGCTGATTAGTGGTGGCCGTGACGATATCCACCGCCGTAATAACGTGGCGCGTGACCACCCCAGTAGTAATAGCGATAGCCGCCATAAAAGCGCGGGCCGCCGTGGTAGTAATAAGGTGAATAACCGGGATAGTAATAAGGTGCGGGATACGCGACGTCGTAACCACCGGAATAGTAATAACAACCGGCAAGGCCCAAGCCGAGTACGCAGCCGAGCAACAATCGACGAAACATGGCGGCCTCCTGAAAGACCCACAGCCGGTACAGGCCGGCTGACACCTGTTTTGACTCATTATCCCCGACCAAGTGCAGCGCCCCGACAACCTTCGGATCAGCGGCCGGCACGTCCCATTGCGGTGCAGTCGCGCACCATTGCAAGGCAAGCGCACACTGTCTTCCTACATCACCAATCGACCAATCCCGCGTGCCAGAGCACTCCGCTCGACTTGGCACGTCTCTCGCTTTAGCAAAGACGTGCAGGAGTCATCACAGGTTCGCGGCACCACAATTTGCAATGGCTGACTAGGGTTCCGGCTCGCAAGCGCGAGTGACTGGTCCGAGAGTTGGCGACCTCCAGTTGAGGTTACACGGCGGGACAAAAGCCCGGGAGACAAGCCACCGTTCGCGGTGCTGCTGCCTTCCTGTCCGCCCTTGATCAACTGGAGAACCACCATGTCCCAGCATCGTTTACCCGCCCTCTTCGCCGCTGCCTTCGCAGCCCTCGTGAGCGTCTCGTCCCACGCCGCCCCAAAAGACCACTTCAGCGTCTGCTGGACGATCTACGCCGGCTGGATGCCTTGGGAATACGCCGGTAGCCAAGGCATCGTCGACAAGTGGGCGAAGAAATACGGCATCCAGATCGATGTGGTGCAGCTTAACGACTACGTCGAATCGATCAACCAGTACACCGCCGGCCAGTTCGATGGCTGCACCATGACCAACATGGATGCGCTGACCATCCCGGCCGCTGGCGGCGTCGACAGCACCGCGCTGATCGTCAGCGACTTCTCCAACGGCAACGACGGCATCGTGCTCAAGGGCGAAGGCAAGAAGGTCGCCGACCTCAAGGGGGCGGACGTCAACCTGGTCGAGCTCTCGGTGTCGCACTACCTGCTGGCCAGGGCCCTGGATTCGGTGGACCTCACCGAGAAAGACCTGAAAGTGGTCAACACCTCGGATGCCGATATCGCCGCCGCCTTCAACACCGATCAGGTCAACGCCGTCACCACCTGGAACCCGATGCTTTCGGACATCAAGGCCAAGCCTGGGGTGACCGAGGTGTTCAATTCCAGCCAGATCCCCGGCGAGATCATGGACATGATGGTGGTCAACTCCCAGACCCTCAAGGACAACCCCGCCCTGGGCAAGGCGCTGACTGGCGCCTGGTTCGAAGTGGTCGAGTTGATGAACGCGAAGAACGCCGCGGGCAAGGCTGCACTGGAGCACATGGCCAAGGCCTCGGGCACCGACCTGGCCGGTTTCCAGGCGCAACTGGACACCACCAAATTGTTCGCCACTCCTCAAGAAGCCCTGGCGTTCAGCACCAGCAAGCAACTGCCGGAAACCATGCGCAAGGTCGCGGAATTCTCCTTCCAGCACGGCTTGCTGGGTGAAGGTGCCAAAGACACCAGCGCAGTCGGCATGGCCTTCGCCAACGGGGTGACCAGCGGCGACAAGGGCAACCTCAAGCTGCGTTTCGACCCCAGCTACGTGCAGATGGCTGCCGACGCCAAGTTGTAACCAGAGGACTTGGCCATGCGCCTGATCAATCGCCACCCGGATCGCCCGAGTCGCCTGCTGCTGGTGATCCTGCCGTTCGCCCTCGTGCTGTTCGCCTACTTCATGGGCTCGGCCGAGCGCCTGGCGGACAACCCCAACGACAAACTGCTGCCCAGCGCCGTGCAAATGAGCGACGCGGTCAAGCGCCTGGCCTTCGTTGCCGACAGCCGCACCGGCGAATACCTGCTGTGGCAGGACAGCGCCGCGAGCCTGCGACGCCTGGCCATCGGCCTGGGCATCAGTGCGCTGGCCGGGCTGTGCCTGGGCATCGCTGCGGGCACCCTGCCATTGTTTGGCGCGCCGTTGTCGCCGTTGCTGACCGTGCTTTCGATGGTGCCGCCGCTGGCGATCCTGCCGATCCTGTTTATTGTCTTCGGCCTGGGGGAATTGTCGAAAGTGATGCTGATCGTGATCGGCATCACCCCGGCCCTGGCCCGCGACCTCGAACAGCGCGCCCGGGAGATCCCCGTTGAGCTGCTGATCAAGGCCCAGACCCTCGGGGCATCGACCTGGACCCTGATGTTGCGGGTGGTCTTGCCGCAGTTGCTGCCGCGCCTGCTGATTTCGCTGCGCCTGATGCTGGGTTCGGCGTGGCTGTTCCTGATTGCCGCCGAGGCCATCGCCTCCACTGACGGTCTCGGCTACCGGATATTCCTGGTGCGCCGCTACCTGGCGATGGACGTGATTTTGCCGTACGTGGTGTGGATCACCCTGCTCGCCTGGCTGATGGATTGGGGGCTCAAGCGCCTGACCCTGCGCGCATTCCCCTGGTATGAAGGAGCGCGGGCATGAGTTTCATCACGGTGAAAAATGTCTGGCAGCAGTACGCCGACCAGGTGGTGCTCGAAGGCCTGAACCTGAGCGTCAACGAGGGTGAGTTCTGCACCCTGGTGGGCGCTTCCGGTTGCGGTAAATCGACCTTCCTGCGGTTGTTGCTCGGTCAGGAAAAAGCCAGTCGAGGGGAGATTCTCCTCGACGGTCAACCACTGGCGGGCGAACCGGACGCCAGCCGTGGCGTAGTGTTCCAGCGCTACTCGGTGTTCCCGCACTTGAGCGTGCTGGACAACGTCGCCCTTGGCCTGGAACTGCCGCGTTCAGCGCTGTTGGGCAGGTTGTTCGGCAGTGCCAAAAAAGCTGCCCGCGAACAGGCTTCGGTGCTGCTGCACAAAGTCGGCCTCGGTCATTCCCTGGACAAGTACCCGGCGCAACTGTCCGGCGGCATGCAACAACGCCTCGCCATCGCCCAGGCGCTGATCATGAAACCGCGGGTGCTGCTGCTGGACGAGCCTTTCGGCGCCCTCGATCCGGGCATCCGCAAGGACATGCACGCCTTGCTGCTGGAGCTGTGGCGCGAGACCCAATTGACGGTCTTCATGGTCACCCATGACCTGTCCGAAGGTTTCAGCCTCGGCACCCGCTTGCTGGTGTTCGACAAGGTCCGCGTCGACCCGCACGCCCCCGGCGCCTATGGCGCACGCATCACTTACGACATCCCTTTGAACAGCGACCGCCGCGCCTGCCGTGCCGCCGTCGATGCCTTGCCAGTACAACTGGCAGGCGCGCTTAGAACCGCTTGAGAGGACTTGCACAATGACTGATTCGACCCGACTGTTCCCGCCCTTCGCCGAAGAAATGCTACCCGGCGGCGGCCATCGCTCCTTCGTGCTCAAACGCGGCCAACTGCTGCGCCTGACCGACCTGCGCGGCGGTGCCAACGTCAGCCTGACGCTGCTCAACGCCAACGAAAAAACCGAACGCCTGAACCTGCCCGACAGCCTCAAATGCCAACACACCGCCAAGCTCACCGCCGGCCATTGCCTGTACTCGGACATGGGCCGCGTACTGGCCGCCATCACCGCCGACACCTGCGGTTGGAGCGACAGCCTCGGCGGCGTGCTCTGCGCTGAAGAAGTGGCCGAAAAATACGGCCAGGGCCGCTATCAGGAACTGCGCAATGGCTTCTTCCGCAACGGCACCGACAACCTGTTGGTGGAGCTGGGCAAGTGGGGGCTGGGCCTGTCCGACCTGCTGATGACCCTCAACCTGTTCAGCCGGGTGAACGTCGACGACGCCGGGCGCTTTCACTTCGTTGAAGGCAATTCCAAAGCTGGCGACTACATCGAGTTGTACGCACCGATGGACACCCTGGTGGTGCTCACCGCCCTGCAACACCCGATGGACCCGGTGCCGGAATATGCCCCCAAACCACTGAAGCTCAGCTGGATGAACGCCGACCCCAGCGTCGCCGAACACTGCCGCACCTCGCGCCCGGAAAACGAGCGTGGCTTCATCAACACTGACCGTCTGTTCGCCTGAGGATCGCCGCCATGTCACTCGCAATCGCCACTGCCGACGTTACTACGAGCAGGCTACCCGAAACCGCGGTCTACCGCGCCACCATCCCCGCCGGCGAACCCTGGTTGATGGAGGTCAAGGCCGGCCAGACCCTGCGCATCCTCGACCTGGAAGGCAACCAGGCCGTCGACACCCTGTTCTACAGCGTCGCCAATCCCAGGGAGCGCTACGACGTGCAACGCACGTTGCGCCGCCAGAACAGCGTGTACCTGAGCACCGGCAGCGTGCTGTATTCCAACCTCGGCAAGCCGATGCTGACGATCATCGCCGACACCTGCGGCCGCCACGACACGCTCGGTGGTGCCTGCGCGCAAGAAAGCAACACCGTGCGCTACGCCCTGGAAAAACGCTACATGCACAGTTGCCGCGACAACTACCTGCGCGCCTGCGTTCACGACGGGCGCCTGGGTAAAGGCGACATCGGGCCTAACATCAATTTCTTCATGAACGTACCGGTGACGGCGGACGGCGGGCTGACCTTCGAGGACGGTATCTCCGCACCGGGCAAATACGTCGACCTGCGCGCCGAGATGGACGTGATCGTGCTGATCTCCAATTGCCCGCAACTGAACAACCCGTGCAATGCCTATAACCCGACTCCTGCGCAGGTGCTGGTATGGAACTGAGTCGTTTGCGCCGCTGGTTGTTTGCCCTGTGCCAGGCCCGCTCAGGGCAGTGCCTCAAACCTAAAGAACACCACCAGCCACTGTAGGAGCGAGCCTGCTCGCGAAAAACCAGAAGCCACCGCTGGGCATCTGGTGCTACGCGTAATCGTTCACGTCCATCGCGAGCATGCTCGCTCCTACAGGGGGTCAGCGTTGAAGAGAAATGATTTTTCCGTCGGGGACGACCCCGGCGCTCATCGAAAAACTGCGGGACGGCCCGCATCCCCTCCAGGGGTTATGCCATGTTCGAAAAAGTCCTGATTGCCAACCGTGGCGCCATTGCCTGCCGCATCCTGCGCACCTTGCGCGAACTGCAGGTTGCAGGCGTTGCCGTATATTCCGAAGCCGATGCCGCGAGCCTGCACATCCTGCAAGCCGACGAGGCCCACAGCCTTGGTGAAGGCGCAGCCGCCGGCACCTACCTGGCAGTGGAAAAAATCCTCGCCGTCGCCAAGGCCACAGGCGCCACCGCGATCCATCCAGGCTATGGTTTTCTCTCGGAAAACGCTGCGTTCGCTGAAGCCTGCGAGGCCGCCGACATTGCCTTTATCGGCCCGACGCCCGAACAACTGCGCGTATTCGGCCTCAAGCACACCGCCCGCGCCCTGGCCAAACAACACGGCGTGCCGATGCTCGAAGGTACCGAACTGCTCGACAGCCTTGACGCGGCACTGATCGCCGGCGCGCAAGTCGGTTATCCGGTCATGCTCAAGAGCACCGCCGGCGGTGGTGGCATCGGCATGCGCGTGTGCCGCAGCGCGGCCGAATTGAGCGAATCCTTCGAAGCGGTCAAGCGCTTGGGCCAGAACAATTTCAGCGACGCCGGGGTGTTCATCGAGAAGTACATCCAGCGCGCCCGACATCTGGAAGTGCAGGTATTCGGTGACGGCCGTGGCGAGGTGATTGCCCTCGGCGTGCGCGACTGCTCGGTGCAGCGGCGCAACCAGAAAGTCCTCGAAGAAACCCCGGCGCCGAACCTGCCCGAAGGCATGGCCGATGAACTGTGCGCGGCGGCGATCAAACTGGCCAAGGCGGTGAATTACCGCAGCGCCGGCACGGTCGAATTCGTGTTCGACAGCGATGCCCAGCGTTTCTATTTCCTTGAAGTGAACACCCGCTTGCAGGTGGAACACGGCGTCACCGAGCAAGTCTGGGGCGTCGACCTGGTGCGCTGGATGGTGCAACTGGCAGCGGGTGACCTGCCGCCGTTGAGCGCGTTGAGCCAGGGTTTGAAAGCGCAGGGTCATGCGATTCAGGCACGGTTGTATGCGGAAGATCCAGGACGCGACTTTCAACCGAGTCCGGGTTTGCTGACGGCGGTGCATTTTCCACCGGCCAACGGCGTAGAACTGCGCATCGACACCTGGGTCGAAGCCGGCTGTGAGATTCCGCCCTACTTCGATCCGATGATCGCCAAGGTCATCAGTTGGGCCCCGACCCGTGAGCAAGCCGCAGCCGATCTGCATCAGGCCTTGGGCGAAAGCCTGCTCTACGGGGTGCAAACCAACCGGGACTACCTGAGGCAGATCCTGCTCGATGCGCCCTTTGCCAGCGGTCAGCCCTGGACCCGTTGCCTGGAAGCCCTGGCGTATCAGGCCAACACTTTCGAAGTGCTCAGCGCTGGCACCCAGACCAGCGTCCAGGACTATCCCGGTCGCCTCGGCTATTGGGCGGTAGGCGTGCCGCCGTCGGGGCCGATGGACAGTCGTGCGCTGCGCCAGGGTAACCTTCTGCTGGGCAACGATGAAGGCGCCGCAGCGCTGGAAATCACCATGTGCGGGCCCTTGCTGCGCTTCAATTGCGACGCGGTCGTTGCCGTCACGGGCGCGGTGATTGCGCTGACGCTGAACGGCGAAAGCGTGCCGATGAACACGGCAATGTTGGTTCCAGCCGGTGCCACGTTGAGCCTCGGCACGATTGCCGGTGCTGGCGCGCGCAGCTATCTGTGCGTGCGCGGCGGCTTGCAGGTTCCGGATTACCTGGGCAGCAAGAGTACCTTCACCCTCGGCCAGTTTGGCGGGCATGGCGGCCGTGCTCTGCGGGCCGGCGACGTGTTGCATGTGCCAGCCTTGAGTGATCGTAATGTCGGTGCGCGGCTGGCCGACGATCAGCTCGGCGAGTTGCCTGCCGTACGCCAGATACGCGTGATCTACGGCCCCCATGGTGCACCGGAATACTTCACTGAAAACTACATCGGCACCTTCTTCGCGACCCAGTGGGAAGTGCATTTCAACTCCAGCCGCACCGGCGTACGGCTGATCGGGCCGAAGCCGGAATGGGTGCGGGCCGATGGCGGTGAGGCCGGCTTGCATCCGTCGAACATCCACGACAATCCGTACGCGATCGGCGCAGTGGACTTCACTGGCGACATGCCGGTGATCCTCGGCCCGGATGGTCCGAGCCTGGGCGGATTCGTCTGCCCGGTGACGGTGATCGAGGCGGATCTTTGGCAGCTGGGGCAACTCAAGGCTGGGGACAAGGTGCAGTTCCAACCGGTCGACCTCAAGACTGCCCGCAACCTCGCCTTGAAATGGAATACCCCCTGTGGGAGCGAGCCTGCTCGCGAAGGGGCCAGATCAGACACCGCATCAACTTCTTCGCGAGCAGGCTCGCTCCCACAGGGGGCTGTGTCGCCTGTGGTGTTGGATATTGGTCAGGAGGATACGCGGCTAGTTGCGCGGCTGTCGGGGGATACACACCTGCTCCTGGAAATCGGCGCCCCCGAACTCGACCTCGTCCTGCGCTTTCGCGCCCACGCCCTCATGCAAGCCCTGGAAAGCAAACACCTGCACGGCGTGATCGACCTGACCCCGGGCATTCGCTCGCTGCAAGTGCACTACCAACCCGAGCAGTTGCCGCTTGCCGACTTGCTCGGCATCGTTGCCGGCGAATGGGACGCCGTGTGCGCCGCCAAGGACCTGCAGGTCCCCTCGCGCATCGTCCACCTGCCGCTGTCCTGGGACGACCCGGCCTGTCAGCTGGCCATCGAGAAATACATGACCACCGTGCGCAAGGACGCCCCCTGGTGCCCGAGCAACCTGGAGTTCATCCGCCGCATCAACGACCTGCCGAACCTCGATGAGGTGCAGCGCACGGTGTTCGACGCCAGCTACCTGGTGATGGGCCTGGGCGATGTGTACCTCGGCGCACCGGTCGCCACCCCGCTCGATCCGCGCCATCGCCTGGTGACCACCAAATACAACCCGGCCCGCACCTGGACCGCGGAAAACTCGGTGGGCATCGGTGGCGCCTACATGTGCGTGTACGGCATGGAAGGCCCCGGCGGTTATCAGTTCGTCGGGCGTACGCTGCAGATGTGGAATCGCTACCGCGAAGTCGCCGCCTTCGATGGCAAGCCATGGCTGCTGCGCTTCTTCGACCAGATCCGTTTCTACCCGGTCAGCGCCGATGAACTGCTGCGCATTCGCCGGGACTTCCCCCTCGGGCGCTTCCCCCTGGACATCGAGCACAGTCAGCTGAACCTCGCCGATTACCAGGCCTTCCTGGCGCAAGAGGCCCAAGGCATCAACGCGTTTCGCGATCAGCAAAAAGGCGCCTTCAATGCCGAACGCGAACGCTGGATCGCCAGCGGCCAGGCACATTACGACAGCGAGGAATTGGCCCCGGAGGTGACCGAAGACGCGCCTCTGGCCAACGGTCAGCAGAGCATCGACAGCCATATCGCCGGCAACCTCTGGCAGGTTCAGGTGCAGGCTGGCAATCGCGTCGAGGCCGGTGACGTGCTGGTGATCCTGGAGTCGATGAAGATGGAAATCCCGCTGCTCGCGCCGATGGCCGGCGTGGTGCGTGAGATTCGCGTGCAGCCAGGTTCGGCGGTGCGTGCCGGACAACGCGTCGTGGTGCTGGAACTCGACTGAAGCCATTTCGAAAGGACAAATACCATGAACATCAATCTGCAACTCGACGCCCTGCGCAACGCCTACCGCGATGGCAGCACCACGCCCCGGCAACTGCTGCCGGGCCTTCGGGACAAAGCGGCGGCACTGAACCCGGACTATCACCTGTTCATCCACTTGCTCAGCGCCGAAGAACTGGAGCCCTACCTCGCCGCCCTCGACGGCCGCGACATCGACAGCCTGCCGCTGTACGGCGTGCCGTTCGCGATCAAGGACAACATCGACCTGGCGGGCATACCGACCACGGCGGCCTGTCCGGCATTCGCCTACGTACCGCAACGTTCGGCGACCATCGTCGAGCAACTGCTGGCGCTGGGCGCAGTTCCCCTGGGCAAGACCAACCTCGATCAGTTCGCCACCGGCCTCAACGGCACTCGTTCGCCCTATGGCGCATGCTCCAATAGTGTGTTGCCGGAGTATCCGTCGGGTGGTTCCAGCGCCGGTTCTTCACTGGCGGTGGCGCTCGGTGTGGCGAGTTTTTCCCTGGGCACCGACACGGCGGGCTCCGGGCGCGTGCCGGCGGCGTTGAACAATCTGGTCGGGATGAAAGCCACCAAGGGCCTGATTTCCACCGCCGGCGTGGTGCCGGCCTGTCGCACCCTCGATTGCGTGACGACGTTCACCGCAACCGCCCGGGAGGCCAGTCAGTTGCTTGCATTGACCGCCAAACTCGACCCACGGGACGAGTACAGCCGCAGCAATCCGTCGTGGAATGACGGCTCGGCGTTCGGTGCCATGCGTGCCTTCCGTTTCGGCGTGCCCCGGGCGCAAGACCTGGAGTTTTTCGGCTGCGCTGAAGGCCCGTTATTGTTCGCCGACGCCGTCGAGCAACTCAAAGCCATGGGCGGTTACGCCGTGGAGCTCGATCTGTCGCCGTTCCTCGAAGCGGCACGTCTGCTCTACGAAGGCCCTTGGGTAGCCGAGCGCTACAGCGTGGCCGGCGAGCTGATGGAAGAAAATCCGCAAGCCGTGTTGCCGGTGATTCGCGCCGTATTGGCCAAGGCGCCGGCGGTCAACGGCGTGCAAACCTTCCGCGCGCAGTATCGCCTGCAAGCGCTGAAAGCCTTGTGCGACAAAGCACTCGATGGCCTCGATTGCGTAGTCACGCCGACCATTGGCCGCCCGGTCACACTGGCGGAACTCCACGCCGAACCGGTCCAGCGCAATAGCGAACTGGGCTACTACACCAACTTCATGAACCTGCTCGACTACGCCGCCATCGCCGTGCCCAGCGGGTTCATGGACAACGGTTTGCCCTGGGGCGTGACCCTGTTCGGACGGGCGTTCACCGATCAATACCTGTTGAGCCTGGCCGATGGCTTGCAGCGCCAGCAAGGATTGGCGGCACCGGCACCGACGGTTGTTGCGCGCAATGACCGGGCGCGGCTGGTGGTCTGTGGCGCGCACCTGGATGGCCTGGCGTTGAACTGGCAACTCAAGCAGCGCGGTGCGCGCCTGGTGGAAAGCACGTTCAGCTCACCCGACTATCAACTGTATGCCTTGGCCGGTGGCCCGCCGTTTCGTCCGGGCATGGTTCGGGTCAAGGACGGCGGTGTGGCGATTGCCGTGGAAGTCTGGGAACTGCCGAGTAGCGAACTGGGCTCGTTCCTGACCGGCATCCCGGCACCGTTGGGATTGGGTAAGGTGCAACTGGCGGATGGTCGCTGGGAAAGCGGGTTCATCTGTGAGGCCTATGGGTTGGAGGGGGCGGTGGATATCAGCCACCTGGGCGGCTGGAGGGCCTACCTACACCTCCTGACGTGAGATCGTTCCCACGATCTGCGTGGGACTGCAGCCCGGGACGCTCCGCGTCCCCTCCAGAGCCGAACGCGGAGCGTCCGTTGAGGCATTCCCACGCAGAGCGTGGGAACGATCTGTGTCAAAACACAGGAACGACCATTCGCGACGTACATGGAGCAGCTATTTCCCCCGACAGTCCTTAGAATGCTCGCCACCGGATAGCTGACAATGGAACTGCCATGCCGCTTCGCTCGCCGCTGTATTCCCAACGGTCGTTGGTCCTCACGCTGGTCGCGTTGCTGGGTGCAGGCTTCCTGGCCACCTCCTTTCTCAGTTACTACGCCTCGCGCGCGTCGATCCGCGACAACATCGTCAATACCGAACTGCCGCTGACCTCGGACACCGTCTACTCGGAAATCCAGAAAGACCTGGTCAGGCCAATCCTGATTTCCTCAATGATGTCCCGCGACACCTTCATGCGCGACTGGGTGGTCAATGGCGAGCGCGACACCGGCCAGATGACCCGCTACCTCAACGAGGTCATGACCCACTACGGCGCCTACACGGCGTTTTTCGTCTCCGACACCAGCCTGACCTACTACCACGCCAAGGGCGTGCTCAAGCAGGTCAAGACCACCGAACCCCGCGATGCCTGGTACTTTCGTGTCCGTGACATGAAAGACCCCTACGAGATCAACGTCGATCCGGACCTCGCCAACAAAGACAACCTGACCGTCTTCATCAACTACAAGGTCTACGACTATCACAACCGCTTCATCGGCGCCGCGGGTGTCGGGCTGACGGTCGACGCGGTGATCAAGCTGATCGACAAATACCAGCAGCGCTACCAGCGCAGCGTGTACTTCGTCGACACCTTCGGCCGCCTGGTGCTCACCGGGGCCGAGGGCGGACCGCAAGGTGCCCTGGCCGGGCAGACCCTGGCCGAACTCGACAGCATGAAAAACCTGCTCAATCAGTTGCCCAAGCCCCACAGCGGCAGCTACGAATACTCGGGCCAAGGCCAGGGGCATTTCCTCAACGTGCGGTTCATCCCGGAGCTGAACTGGTACCTGTTCGTCGATAAGCGCGAAGACGGCGACCTCAACGACATCCGTCGCTCGTTGTACCTCAACTTGCTGATTTGCCTGGTGGTCACATTGACCGTGCTGGCCCTGCTCAACCGCGTGATCAATCGCTACCAAAGTCAGATCCAGACCCAGGCGACACTCGACAGCCTGACCGAGCTGCCAAACCGTCGCGGCTTCGACCTGCTGGCCGCGCAAGCGATGCAAGAAGCCCAGCGCGAACCCAGGCCGCTGACGGCGTTGCTGCTGGACCTGGACCATTTCAAGGCCTTGAACGACACCTACGGCCACCTGGCCGGCGATCAGGTGCTGATCGGCTTCGCCCGTGACCTGGAAAGCTGCCTGCGCCACTCCGACATCGTCAGTCGCTGGGGCGGCGAGGAATTCATCGTGCTGCTCAAGGACACCGACGCAGAGACGGGTCAAGTGATCGCCGAGAAAATACGCCGGCATGTGGAACACCAGCCCTATGCGTACAATGGCAACCGCTTGCAACTGACCGTCAGCATCGGCCTGACCTCCCTGCAACCCGATGACACCTTGCACACCCTGCTGTCGCGGGCCGATCATGCGATGTATCGGGCCAAACAATCGGGCCGCAACCGAACCTGCGTGGAGCTCCCACACCCTGTCTATGACCAAGCCTGACCTCTGCCCCGCTTGCGGCGCACCCAACGATTGCACCCTGGCCGACCCGCGAACTGCGGACCGGGCGTGCTGGTGCTACGGCGTCAGCATCGATCCGGCGGTGCTCCAGGCGCTGCCTGCAGAGCTGCGCAACGCAGCCTGCCTGTGCCCGCGTTGCGCCGAGGTCGAGGCGCAGTTGCAAGCAACGGCCCGGCCGATCACGTAAGATACGCCGCCCTTTACTCACCGATCTTCAAGTCATGCGCGTCGACCGTTTTCTCAGCAACCTGCCCTGCTTCAACCGAAAGCAGGTGCGCCTGTTGCTGGTGGAAAAACGCGTCAGGATCGACGGCCAGACCGTCAGCGATCCCCACGCCGACGTCCGCGAATTCAGCCGCGTCGAAGTCGACGACGAAGTGCTGCAAGCCGGCAAGGCGCTGCGTCACTTCATGCTGCATAAACCCGCCGGATGCGTCAGCGCCACTCGCGACCCCCAACACCGCACCGTACTGGACCTGATCGCGGAGCCAGACAAGGATGACCTGCACATCGCCGGCCGCCTGGACTTCAACACCACCGGCCTGATGCTGATCACCAATGACGGCAGTTGGTCGCGACGCCTGACCCAGCCACAGACCAAACTGGCGAAGGTCTACTACGTCGAAACCGAGCAGGACATCGGCCCCGAATACGCGGTCAAATTCCGCGAGGGGCTGTATTTCGCCTTCGAAGACCTCACCACCCAACCCGCCGGGCTAGAGCTTCTGGGTCCCAAAAGCGCGCGCCTGAGCATCGTCGAAGGCCGGTATCACCAGGTCAAGCGCATGTTCGGTCACTTCAACAACAAAGTAACGCGCCTGCACCGCGAACGCATGGGCCCGCTGACGCTCGACAACGCGCTGAAACCCGGCGAATACCGCCCTTTGAGCGACCATGAGATCGAATTGATCTAAGCAATCTACCGCTCAGCAGAAGTTGTCGAACAATTTACCAAAGACACTTGCGCGATGACGTGACGCCTGCTTGAATCAGGACGTCGGCCGAAATGTGACCGACGAGTCACGGATTACATCTAAGAAACTTTTTGCCGGTAGGAACCCTTGGGTTCCGGCCTCCCCCGGCAGACTGCCCGCCAATAACAATACCCGTCGACCGGGCTGCACGGATCGACATGGGCTAACAATTTCAAGGCGTATGCCTACCTGTCACAAAGCTCGTGCAATCTCATTTGCGCGCATACCCGCTTGCCAGGAGTCTTATGACATGAGGCCAGAAATCGCTGTGTTGGATATACAGGGTCAGTATCGGGTTTACACGGAGTTCTATCGCGCAGACGCCGCAGAAAAGACCATTATTCTGGTCAACGGCTCGCTTGCCACGACTGCGTCGTTTGCACAAACCGTGAAAAACCTCCACCCGCAGTTCAATGTCGTCTGCTACGACCAGCCCTACGCGGGCAAATCCAAAGCCCACAACCTGCATGAGAAATTGCTGACCAAGGAAGTCGAAGGGCAGATCCTCCTGGAACTGATCGACCACTTCGCCGCCGAGCACGTGCTGTCGTTTTCCTGGGGTGGCGCCGCGACGCTGGTCGCATTGGCCCAACAACCTCGGCGCATCGAAAAAGCCGTGATCAGCTCGTTCTCCCCGGAGATCAATGCGCACATGCTCGATTACCTCGAGCGCGGAGTCGACTACCTCGGTAGCCGCGATGGCGACCGGGTCGGCAACCTGGTCAACAGCACCATCGGCAAACACTTGCCGACGCTGTTCAAGCGCTTCAACTACCGCCACGTCAGCAGCCTGGCCGATCACGAATACGGGCAAATGCATTTCCACATCAACGACTTGCTGCACAGCGATCGCCAGTGCTTCTTCAAGGCGGCGCAGAAAATCAACGTACCGGTGCTGTTCATGAACGGCGAATGGGACGAATACACCGCCGCCGAGGGCGCACGGTTGTTCGCCGACCACGTGCAACACGCCACCTTCACGACCCTGGATGCAACTGGCCATTTTCTCGACATGGAGCACAAAGCCGCCTGCCGAGACAGCCGCAATGCACTGCTGGGGTTCTTGAAGCCAGCACAGCACGAAAGCCGACCGCGTTTCCACCACGTTCAGGACCGCCATGCATTGTCCCTGTGAAGTAGCGTCATCGCGAGCAAGCCCCACCCTTCCCTGTAGGAGCGAGGCTTGCCCGCGAATGACCGTCTCACGGTCTGTGGACGTCATTCACCCGAGCTAAAGCCATCAAACGCAAAGAAAAACTTCATTTCCACGCGCACATCTGGTACAAAGTCACCGCTCTGAGCGGGTGTCGTATAATGGCATTACTCCAGCTTCCCAAGCTGATAACGAGGGTTCGATTCCCTTCACCCGCTCCAATCGAATTTTTGTCTCACGTTGTTTTTTGACGGGGGATGCAGATATAGAAAAAAACCGGCCTTCAGGGCCGGTTTTTTTGTGTCTGGAATTTGATGAGATTCCAGCTTGTCATTTCCGCTGGTCGCCACTGCAGTGCTCCCAACCGCTCTGCTTACATTAGCGTTTTCGCATAGGATCGACGTTCCGTTGGCGTTTTTTCTTGCCTCAGTAAAGAATTTCGTTAAAGCAAGTCGGTTTCAAGACCTTCCAGAGAGCAAAGGAGCATCTGCTGGAAAGACTAAAGGAAAACCTTCGCAATACATCCATTCGGGTTGTCCAAGGCTTTTTCGCATCGCCCTCCTAGACTCGATTCCTATCGCTGCCCCACCGAGCCAGGAAGACTTTGGTGGTTATAGTGTTGATTAAAAAAATTCAGTGGGTATAGTAACCACAAGCACACCACAGGGAGGTGATGTGAATAGCCGATTTTTGATTAGCCAACTCGTTGCGGACGGCTGGTATCTGGTACGTGTAAGAGGCAGCCACCATCACTTCAAGCATCCGACCAAACCGGGGCTGGTGACCGTCCCTCACCCGAAGAAAGATCTTCTCAAGAAAACGGCCATTAGTATTTTGCAACAGGCGTTGCTCTGATTAATGCTGCGCTGAGTCCTCGGAGGACAATGACAATGCTTTACCCGATTGCGATTTCAATGGGAGATGAGGAGCACGCCTGGGGCGTTGAAGTCCCTGACATTCCCGGCTGTTTTTCCGCCGGGGAAGATCTGGATGATGCGATGGCGATGGCCCGAGAAGCCATTGAAGGCCATTTCGAGATTCTGGCCGAAGGCGGTTCACCCATTCCTCCTGCGAACAAAGTGACATTGCACGCAGCCAACCCCAAGTACACGGGGTGCGCATGGGCACTAGTGGACATCGACGTTACCAAGTATCTAGGCAAGGCCCAGAAGCTGAACATCACGCTGCCTGGTTACCTGCTCAACCGTATTGATGAGTATGTGCTGCACCACCCGGAAGAGAAAAGCCGTTCGGGCTTCCTGGCCTCGGCAGCACTCAAGGTGTTGCAACAACGTTGATAAGCTGATTGCAGCGATCTATCAACCGGCCCGCGCGGCCGGTTTTTTCGTCAACGAATGGGGCCCCTCAGATGCCGAGGTCGTCGCGCAACCGGCACTGACCCAAAAGCGGGATCGCCTGATGATGTTTGTCAGTGTTCAGCGCTGATTGATAAATCAGCGCGTCGCCACCAGAAACAATCGCGGGAATGGCAGCAGCACCGAACCATCGGCCAATGCCGGATAGGCTTGTGCAATTGCAGCCTGATACTGCTGCAGAAACTGCGTGCGTTCGGTCTCATCCAGCGGTTCGAGGAAGGGCCGCAGTCCGCTGCCCTTGAACCACTCCACCACCCCCGACGCGCCGCCCGCCAACGGATGATGGTACGTGGTGCGCCAGACATCGACGCGGGTGCAACAGGCTTTCAGCATCGAGTAATAAGCGCTGGCATCGGCCATTTCCGTGCGTTGTCCGGCGACTTCAGCAAGTTTGCCTGCCCAGGGACCTTCCGCCGCGACTTCGCGCATCAAGCGGTGTGAGGGTTGATTGAGGTTGTCGGGCATCTGGATTGCCAGGCTGCCACCAGGTGCGAGCTTGCTCACCAGCGCCGGCAGCAACGTTGCGTGATCGGGCACCCACTGCAGTACCGCGTTGGCAAAAATCACATCGAATGGGCCAGTGTCATTCCAGGTGTCGATGTCAGCGACATCGAAGCGCACCTGTGGCAGGCGCTTGCGCGCGGCCTCGATCATGTCGGTCGAACTGTCCAGCCCCCGCACTGTGGCATCAGCGAAGCGCTCCACCAGCAACTCGGTCGAGTTACCGGGACCGCAACCGATGTCGATGGCCGAGCGCACTGCACCGGAGGGGATGGCGGCCAGCAGGTCGCGGGCGGGACGGGTCCGTTCATCTTCGAAAGTGACGTATTGTTTGGCGGACCAACTCATTGCGTTCTCCTGTCGGTGCATTTGTTTTTTCGGCACGGGCAAAAATTTCAATCGTAACCATACATCGCCAGCAACCCAATGCGAGCCTTTCAATGGGCAAAACTTCAAGATCAAAAGATCGCAGCCTGCGGCAGCTCCTACATCGGATCAACCCGTAGGAGCTGCCGCAGGCTGCGATCTTTTGATCTGAAATAAGCCGAATTTTCACCCCGCCGCCACTGTCTGAAATTCAGGCGCCCACTTATAAGGAAAACGGCCATGAAATTCGCAAAAATCGCACAGAAACTTGCTTTGTGGACCGGCAGCCCTTCGACATTCCTCGGGGCGATCATCCTGATTTTGCTGTGGGGATTCAGTGGGCCGATCTTCGGTTTCAACGATACATGGCAGTTGGTCATCAACACCTCGACTACCATCATCACCTTCCTGATGGTGTTCCTGATCCAGAACACGCAGAACCGCGACACGGACATTCTGCACCTGAAGGTCGATGAGTTGCTGCGAGTGACGAAAGAAGCACAGAACGCGATGCTCGGGCTCGAGGCCCTGGACCTCAAGGAACTGGAAGCACTGAGAAAGCACTACCGCAGCCTTGGCGAAGGCCAGACCATTTCCATTGATGGCACCGTGGTCCAGGAGAAAGGCAAGCAGGATCTGAATAAATGCTGATCGACAGTGCGTGGGTGACCGCAAGTCACCCACGCACGCGAAGCGTTAGCGACTGGCTTGCAAGGCCCTGGCCATTTGCAGGTGATTCTGCAGCTTTGGCAGGGTCTCTTCTGCGAACGCCTTGATTTGCGGCACGTCAGTGGTCTGGGCCGTTTGCTCCAGCTGCTCGATGGCTTCCTGGGTGGTCTTGACCTGACTGGCCGCGTAGGCCTGGTCGAAGGTCTCGCCTTCCATGACCTGCGGCATCAGCGCCTTGGCTTTTTCCATCACTTCTTCACGCGGTGCCACCGGCAGATCCAGTTGCTTGGCGATTTTCGCCAGGTGCTGGTTGGCGGTCGTGCGATCGTTGATCACGACGATGGTGTAGTCCTTGACCTCCTTGGATTCGGACTTCTGGTGCGCCAGTCGGCTGGCTTCGATGTCAGCGATGCCTTTGGCCGACGCATCGTTGATGAATTCGGTGGGCGTCTGGGCGAAGGCACTGTTGGCACACAGGCCCAGTAACGCGGCTAGACCGCAGTTGCGTAATCGGGTGGCCATAGGGTTCATGGTCGCGCCCTCCTCAGTAAAAATTCAAACGGGAGCTTTCGCTCCCGCTTCTCAATCAGAACCACCTGCATCCATTACTTGGATTTCTGGCCGGGTTTGCGGCCCATCTCGGACTTCGTGGAGTCTTTATCAACAGTCGTGGTCGTGGTTTTCCCACCTTTACGACCGGCTTCAGACGTCTTCGTTCGATCGTTGGCGTGTCCCGAGCTCGAGTTTCTTGAGTTAGGCATGATTCTCTACCTCTTGATGATGATCTCGGCGAGCCATTGCCCGCATAGAATCTGAATTTCCATCCATCAAAAGGTTTAGAAAAGCTGGAATCGCCACGACGAACGGTGGCGATAATGTCAAACGAGCCGCAGGTGTTGCTCGCGCTTGGCGCTGTACATCGCCTCGTCGGCGTGCCTGAACAGCTGCTTTTCTTCAGTGCCGTGTTCGGGGTATTGGGCGACGCCGATGCTTGGCTGGATATGCAAGCTGTGTCCGTCCAGGCGCATGGGCGCAGACAGTACCTGGCGAATTTTCCCGGCCACACAGTCGGCATCCCCCGAGGCGTGGATGCTGTGCAGCAACACCACGAATTCGTCACCGCCAATACGCGCCACCGTGTCGGTTTCGCGCACGCAGCCCTTGAGCCGATTGGCCACGGTTTGCAGCAACATGTCGCCGACCGCGTGACCGTGGGTGTCGTTGACTTGTTTGAAGCGGTCAAGATCGACGTACAACAGGGCCATGCGTCCACGCTCCTCCAGCGCCGACGCCAAGGCCAGCTTCAGTCGGTCCCGTAGCAGTTCGCGGTTGGGCAGCTGGGTCAACTGGTCGTACTGGGCCATGTGCTGCAGGCGCGTGTGCAATTGCTTGCGCTCGATCGCCGTCGCGACTTGCGCGCAAACGTATTGCAGCAACTCCTTGTCCTGTTCGGTGTAGCGCTCGTCGCCCGGCTTGCTTTTGACGATCAGGGCACCAATCGTGCCGTTTTGCGAGCTCAGCGGTACACCCAGCCAGCACGGCGAATGCTGCCCGCTCACCAGCGACTCGAACTCCAAGGGCAGGTCGCTCTGGTCCGGCGTCAGCAGGATCGGCAGGCCGCTGTGGACGACCTCTGCGCAAAGGCGTGCAGTGATGGCCCCGGGCTGTTCGGGATGCGGTTCGTGGTCGTCGACGTGATAGGGAAAGTTCAGCTGCGCACACTGCTCGTCATACAGCGCCACGGAAAAATTCAACGCCGGTAGCCATTCGCCGATGATCAGATGGATACGCTTGAACAACGCCAGCAAGTCTTCCGCGGCATGTGCCGCTTCGGAAATCGCATACAACGCCGCTTGTCGGGATTCGGCCAGCTTGCGCTCGGTAATGTCGCGGGCCACGGCGATGCGCAGCTGGTCGACCTCCGACCAACGCGCCGACCACAGGATATTGACCACCCGGCCGTCCTTGCGCAGGTAGCGGTTTTCGAAATTCAGCTTGGGTTCGCCGCCCATGATTTCCCGCGCGGCGTCGAGGGTGCGCTGGCGATCGGCCGGGTGCACCAGATCGATCATTGGCTGGCCGATCAGTTCGTCGGGGGTATAGCCGAAAATGCGCTCGCACGCCGCGCTGACAAATACGAAGCGGCCTTGTTTGTCGACCGCGCAAACGGCGTCCAGCAGGAGGTCAATGTAGCTCGCCAACGGCGTGGAGTTTGTGCTGGTCATGGTGCCGTGATTTTGTCCGGACATTGCAGCCATTGGAAACCCTCCCTGACCGGTCAGGCGCCTGAGCGCCGACGGTACAACCGACGCATCCCTTCAATCTCACGCCTTGTTCGTCACCAGCCCCGGCAGTGCATGCGCCAGGGCGTTGATGGCGAAACCGATGAACATCAGCCCGCATAACCGGGTGATAGCCAGTTCATGGCGTTGATACAAGGTGCGCACCCGCCGCGCGCCAACGATGCCGATGAGGATAGCGTAGGCCAGCAGGCCGCCAACGAAGCTCAAGACGATCAGCCATGGCAACATCGACCAGGTCAGCAACTCTGCCCGGCTGGACAATAGCGCAGTGAAGGTGGCCACTGCCACCGGGTAAGCTTTCGGATTGGTCAGGCCGAACAGAATGCCGTGCCAGAATGGCTGCCGCGCAGGCCCCTGCGGCGCCTCGCCCACCCGCTGGCGCGCGCGCACCGCACGCCAGCCGAGCCAGAACAGGTAGAGCCCGCTGAGCACGCCCAGTACATCGAAGGCCGTGCTGCCGATTTCCCGCGCACCGACAATCGCTATCAATGCGGTACTGCACCAGACCACGTCCCCCAACAAATGCCCGCAGAGAAACCCCGCCCCCGCCCGCCTTCCGTGGGCGGCGCCGATGCCGAACACCGCCAATACCCCAGGCCCTGGCGTGATGCCATAGATGAAGCCCGAGGCGAGAACGGCCATTAGCAGGGAGGGAGTCATGGGAAGTCCTTTTGCGCTGTTTGGGTGAATGGGCGCCAGTCTATATCAGCTGAGGCTCGCTCTATTTGCGCATTCAACCAATTCAACGCCTGGTCACTGCCCCGGCGTTTGTGCCAGGCCAGGACAAAGGTGAACGACGGGATATCAAACGGCGGCGGCACGATAATCAATGACTGCTCGTCGATATCGCGCAAGGCACGAGAGGCGACGGTGAGGATCAGGTCGGTGCCGCTGATCAACTGCGGGGCGACGCTCCAGTGCGGCAGGCTGACGGCGACTCGACGACGCTCGCGCAGGCGGGTCAAGGCGCGCTCGATTTCCGGGGTACCGCTGCCACGCATTTCCAACAAGACGTGGGGGCGGCTCAAATAGGTGCGAAGCTCGAGCACGCTCGCGTCAGCCAGGCTGTTGCGGTCCAGCAGGCAGACATAGTGCTCTTCGAACAACGGCGTGCTGCGCAACTCATTGGGCATTTCCGGAAACACCCCGGCGGCTGCATCGATTTCACCATTGAGCACCCCTTCGAGCATGCCTTCACGGCTGGCGTGGCTGATCTGCAGGTCGATGCCGGGCGCTTCACGACGCAGCGTGCGAATCAATTCCGGCAGGACGATAGCGGCGCCATAGTCAGACATCGCCAGGCGAAAAGTGCGTTTGGCCGTGGCCGGATCAAAGGCATTCGGTGCCAGCAGCGATTGCACCTGGGCCAACACTTCACCCAGCGGAGCCATCACCTCCAGCGCTCGTGGAGTCGGCACCAGGCTTGCGCCAGCGCGCACCAGCAACGGATCACCGAGCAGATCGCGCAAGCGTGCCAGGGCATGGCTGACAGCAGGCTGGCTCAGGTGCAGGCGCTCGGCCGCACGGGTCACGTGTTGCTCGCTGAGCAAGGCGTCGAGGATCACCAGCAGGTTGAGATCAATGCGCCGCAGATCATTCATCTGATGCATGTTCTGGATAGCAAAACGGAATTTAAATCTGCGCGACGAATGCTCTAGAGTCCAGCAAAACCTGTTGGAGAATGAAAATGAGTACGTTGCATTGGGCGAGTCTGTTGCTGCTTGCCGCGTTCGCCGGTGCGGTGGTGCCGTTTCAGAGCGCAATCAATGTCAATCTGGGACGCGGCCTGGGTCATCCATTATGGGCGACCCTCGCTTCATTGATGGTGAGCATCCTGGTGCTGTTGCCGATCATGCTGGCGATGCGCTTGCCATTGCCGTCGATGGCGTTCATCGGCAAGGCGCCGCTGTGGATGTGGGCCGGTGGTGCGTTTGGCGTGTGTTTTATTTCACTGGCGCTGGTATTGCTGCCCAAGCTTGGCGCTTCGGGATTCATGGCGTTGGCGTTGGCGGGGCAAGTGGTGGCCTCGCTGGTGCTGGACCACTTTGGGTGGTTTGGGTTGGAGGAGCGGCTAATCACCTTGCCGCGATTGGCTGGGGCAATGTTGTTGATCGGCGGTGTGGTGTTGATTCAGTTTGGGGCCATGCCGGCCAAGTCTTTGGCGGCTGCGGGTTGAAGCTGTTACCGAGCGTTCAATGTTGATTGCCAGTCAGTCTTCGCGAGCAGGCTCGCTCCCACAGGGGAATGCATTGCTATCTGCAGGCGCTGCAGGATTCAGTAACCGTCAGAACTTGTCGAGCGTGCGCAGCTTCTGCGGCAAGTCCACAACAGCGCCGGTCGGCGGTGCTTATGCGATGACGCTGAGCGGATTCGTCCATCAACTGACGGCTGCCGCGATTGGCGCGATGATCTGAGTGATGCAGACCAGGCTCAGTGCTCGACCATGATAAAGTCGCCGCCCATCAGACCTTTTGCTTCGAGATGAACACCGCAATGACCGATTTCCAGGATGTCGACGCCCAACTTGAAGACTGGAACGTCTTGCGCAGCGGCGCTGCGTTCGACGGTTTGCTGGTGGGTAATGGGGCCAGCCGTGCGGTGTGGGATGACTTCGGTTACGACTCGCTGTTCGAAAACGCCCGCACCGTCGAAGAAAAACCTCTCAGCCCATCCGAGTTGAGTGTGTTCGATGCGCTGCAGACACGCAGCTTCGAACAGGTACTCAGCGCTTTGAAAACCACCAGCCGGGTCAACAAGGCCCTGGCCGTCAGCTCTGCCGCACCGCGTAATCGTTACTACGCGATCAAGGAAGCGCTGATCAACACCGTGCACGCCGTCCACATCCCGTGGCGGTTGGTCGAAGCCTCGAGCCTGGCGACCATCGGTGAGGAACTGGGCCGTTATCGTACAGTGTTCACCACTAACTACGACTTGCTCAATTACTGGGCGATCCAGCAGCAACCCGAGGCGATCACCGATCTGTTCCAGGGGTCAGAACCTGTCTTCGACCTGAGCGTTACCGCCACCGACAAGACCCGTTTGCTGTACTTGCACGGCGGTCTGCACCTGGTGCGCAACCAGGACGGAACGGCGCGCAAATTGATGTCGACCGAAGGCACGTTGCTGGGCAATTTCGCCATCAACAACACGATCAAGACCCTCGACGATGTACCGTTGTTCATCAATGAAGGGCCGAGCGCAGACAAGCTCAAGACCATCCGCAGTTCCGATTACCTGTCGTTCTGCTACGAACAGTTACTCGGCCATGGCGGCGGGTTGTGTATTTTCGGGCATGCCTTGGGCGAGCAGGACAGTCACATCGTGCACGCCTTGCGCGTGGCGAAACCGAAGAGAGTGGCCATCTCGATTTACCCGCGCAGCAAGGCGTTCATCCAGCACCAGAAGCGGCATTACGCGAAGCTGTTCGAGGGGACTGGGGTTGAGTTGCAGTTTTTTGATTCCAAGACCCATGCGCTGGGCAGCCCGAAGCTAGCGGTTCCAGTGGAAGTTTAGTTGTTTGAGCTGATGCCTTCGCGAGCAGGCTCGCTCCCACAATGGAATGCATTCCTCCTGTGGGAGCGAGCCTGCTCGCGAAGCTTTTGAAGTCAACTCATTCCTCGCGGCTATGCACCACCACCAGCAACTGCGCCTGCACCTCGCCCACCGAGCGGATCCGGTGCGGTTTCTGCGAGTTGAAGTGCAGCGCATCGCCACGACCGAGCAGCACTCGCTCGTTCACAAAATCCACCTCCACCTGCCCTTCGTGGACAAACAGGAACTCTTCCCCAAGGTGCTCCTTGAAGGTTCTGTCGGTGAACTCGGTGGGCGGGTAGATGATGAATGGCAACAAGCTGCGTTCGCTGACCTGACGGGCCAGTACCGCGTAGCCTGGATTGTCGTCGCTGGCACCCAGTGACTGACGCTCATGGCTGCGTACCAGGCTGTAGCTGTCGAGGCTCACCTTGTCTTCGGAAAACAGCTCCTCGACCTTCACGTTCAGTGCCTTGGCCAGCTTCAATGCGGCCGCAATCGACGGCGTGTTCAGGCCGCGTTCGACTTTCGACAGATAACTCTTGGTCATGCCGGATTTTTCCGCCAGAGCCTCAAGGGTTACGCCAAGTTTTTTTCTCAATAATTTCAAACGGATAGACATGTAGAACGATTAATCCATCGAGGATGGTGACGAATTGTCCTTGCTTATGACACAAAGTGTCATATAGCATCTTTAGTGTCATATGCATGACCCAGCCAACGAGGACACCGACATGGCCGAGACTTTAGCACTGCCCAAAGATCAGTTGGTCAAGCAAGCGCTGAACCAGATGCAAAACACCCTTGTGGATAATACGTGGACCGATCGGCAAAAGCTGGCCCTGACCTGCCGCATTCTGTTCGAGAATGGCCACGACTCTGGCCTGGCCGGGCAAATCACCGCCCGCGGCCCGCAGCCTGGCACCTATTACACTCAACAACTGGGCCTGGGTTTCGACGAAATCACTGCGGGTAACCTGTTGCTGGTCAACGAAGACCTGCAAGTGCTCGAAGGCCACGGCATGCCGAACCCGGCCAACCGCTTCCACAGCTGGGTGTACCGCGCCCGGCCAGATGTGAACTGCATCATTCACACCCACCCGACTCACGTCGCAGCGTTGTCGATGCTGGAAGTGCCGCTGCAGATCTCCCACATGGACCTCTGCCCGCTCTATGACGACTGCGCGTTTCTCGAAGGCTGGCCTGGCGTACCGGTGGGCAATGAAGAAGGCGAATTGATTGCCGGCGCCTTGGGCGACAAGCGCGCGATCCTGCTTTCCCACCACGGCCAGTTGTCCACCGGCACCACCATCGAGGAGGCCTGTGTGATTGCCCAACTGATCGAACGCGCCGCCAGGTTGCAGCTGCTGGCGATGAGCGCCGGAACCATCAAGCCGATCATCCCCGAACTGGGCCGTGAAGCCCATGACTGGATTGCCCGGCCCAAGCGCCATGCCGCCGCCTTTAACTACTACGCCCGGCAGAACCTGCGTCGACACGCCGATTGCCTGAACTGAACCCCAGAGCTCATTTGAACGGAGAGACACCATGCCCAGCGCAAACATTCACGGCATCATTGGCTACACCATCACCCCCTTCACCGCCAACGGCGAGGGCGTAGACCTGGAGGCGCTCGGACGCTCCATCGACCGCTTGATCGACGGCGGTGTGCATTCGATCGCACCGCTGGGCAGCACCGGCGAAGGCGCTTACCTGAGTGACGCCGAATGGGACCAGGTCGCCGAGTTCAGCATCAAGCATGTGGCCAAGCGTGTGCCGACCATCGTCAGCGTGTCTGACCTGACCACCGCCAAAGCGGTGCGTCGCGCCCGCTTCGCCGAAGCCCATGGCGCCGACGTGGTGATGGTGCTGCCGACGTCCTACTGGAAACTCAGCGAAGCGCAAATCCTCGCGCATTACCGCGCCATCGGCGACAGCATCGGCGTGCCGATCATGCTCTATAACAACCCGGCCACCAGCGGCACCGACATGTCGGTGGAGCTGATCCTGCGTATCGTCAAGGGCGTGGAAAACGTGACAATGGTCAAGGAGAGCACCGGTGACATCCAGCGCATGCATCAACTGTATCGCTTGGGCGAAGGCCAGGTACCCTTCTACAACGGTTGCAACCCCCTGGCGCTGGAAGCCTTCGCAGCCGGGGCAAAAGGCTGGTGTACAGCAGCGCCGAACCTGATCCCGCAACTCAATCTCGACCTGTACGACGCCGTGCTGGCCAACGACCTGAACAAGGCTCGTGAACTGTTCTATCGCCAGTTGCCGTTGCTGGACTTCATTCTCAAGGGTGGTTTGCCGGCGACGATCAAGGCCGGCTTACGGGCTACCGGGCTGGAGGTGGGTGATCCGCGGTTGCCGGTGTTTCCGTTGGACGGAGCAGGTCTGAGCCAGTTGCAAGGCCTGCTAAAAGCCCTGCGCTGATCGCTCAGCCATACGCATAACCCCATGTGGGAGCGAGCCTGCTCGCGATGGCGGCGTGTCAGTCAACATCTTGCTGACTGTTAAACCGCATTCGCGAGCAGGCTCGCTCCCACAGGGGATTTGTGTTGAGTTTTAGAGCACCGGCAAGGTCTTGTCCTTGATCACCTTGGTCGGGCCGTTCGCCTTTACACTGGCGATGCCTTTGTCCAGCGCGGATGCAGAGGAATAGGCTTCGCTGCTGCCAATAATCTCGTGGTTGCCCGCCTTGAGGTTGAAATAAGGATGGCCATCCTTGGTAGTTTTCTTCTCGTAGCGCTCATCCAGCGGACTGTTGGCTTGGACTGACGCGATGCCTTTGTCGGCCGCGGCGCGGGTGGTGTACAACTCGCTGGTCAGAATGGTTTCGGCGTTCGCCGCCTTCAAGACGAACCTGAACTGACCGCTGCTGCTCTTGCTCACTTCGTACCATCCAGACATGCTCTTTCTCCTTGGCGAATGAGGGATTGCGCGCTTCAGAGTAAAGACCACCGGAACAACAAGATCAAAAGATCGCAGCCTTCGGCAGCTCCTACATCGATCCCTGTAGGAGCTGCCGAAGGCTGCGATCTTTTGATTTTCACGCCGTTCGCACCACACTCATCTGAGGAGGAGCAATCCGCCGCTGACTCAAATACCGCGTACAACTCACCCGCAGGAACGAGGCGAAATTGACCACCTCGCCACGGTAGTCCATGACCTCCTCATACAGCTTGGCAATCAGCTGATTGGTGGTCATACCGTCGCTCTCGGCGATTTCGCTGAGGATGTCCCAGAACTGATTCTCCAGCCGCAAGGTGGTGACCACCCCGCAAATGCGCAGCGAGCGGGAGCGCGATTCGTAGAGAATCGGATCGGCCTTGACGTAGAGCTCGCACATGGACGGGTCCTTTGTTACAGCGTGATTTTAGTGCCCAGCAAACCGAGAAAACCGGCGAGCCAGCTCGGGTGGGCAGGCCAGGCCGGTGCCGTCGCCAGATTGCCTTGAACATGGCCGTCCGTCACCGGGATATCGATAAACGTACCGCCCGCCAGGCGCACTTCTGGCGCACAGGCCGGGTAAGCGCTGCACTCACGCCCCTCAAGAATCCCGGCGGCGGCCAACAATTGCGCACCGTGGCACACGGCGGCGATCGGCTTGCCGGCCTTGTCGAAATCGCGCACCAGCTCCAACACTTTTTCATTCAGGCGCAAGTACTCTGGTGCACGACCACCGGGTATCAGCACGGCGTCGTAATCCGCCGCATTGACCTTGGCGAAATCGAAGTTCAGGGCAAACAGGTGACCGGGTTTTTCGCTGTAGGTCTGGTCGCCTTCGAAGTCATGGATAGCGGTGCGCACGGTCTGGCCGGCGCTCTTGTCCGGGCAAACGGCATGCACCGTGTGACCGACCATCAGCAGGGCCTGGAACGGCACCATCACTTCATAGTCTTCGACGTAATCGCCGACCAGCATCAGAATTTTTTTCGCGGCCATGGGGAGGACTCCTCTGGGAAATGCTTGGCATGCAGGAGTATTCAAGGTAGTCCTTATCCGTGGGGGTGGGTAATAACCTGCTACTACGCCGATCACTTGGTAGGAGCTGCCGCAGGCTGCGATCTTTTGACCTTGATCTTAAAAACAAGATCAAAAGATCGCAGCCTGCGGCAGCTCCTACGTTGGGAGCTTCGCGCCCAACTGTACGGATAACTCTGCGCCCAGCTGTAACAGCGCGCTACCTTGGGTTTATGGCTAGATAACAGCACCTATTAAATTCTGGTTGCCATCATGTCCACCCGCGAAAACACCGGCATGGCCCTGGGCCTGCTTGGCGTTGTGATCTTCAGTCTTACCCTGCCCTTCACGCGCATCGTCGTGCAAGAGATGCATCCACTGCTCAATGGCCTGGGCCGGGCACTGTTTGCGGCTGTTCCCGCGGCGTTGCTGTTGTTGTGGCGGCGTGAGAAATGGCCAACCTGGAAGCAAGTCAAAGGCCTGACGCTGGTGATTGCCGGGGTGATCCTCGGTTTTCCGGTCCTATCGGCCTGGGCCATGCAAACCTTGCCGGCGTCCCATGGCGCACTGGTCAATGGCTTGCAGCCACTGTGTGTGGCGCTGTACGCCGCGTGGTTGTCCCACGAACGCCCGTCGAAAGCCTTCTGGGCCTGCGCCGCGCTGGGCAGTGCACTGGTGCTCGGTTATGCGCTGATCAGCGGGGCCGGCAGCATTCAGGCGGGCGACCTGTTGATGCTCGGCGCAATTGCGGTGGGTGGCCTGGGGTACGCCGAGGGTGGCCGATTGGCCAAGGAAATGGGCGGCTGGCAAGTGATCTGCTGGGCACTGGTGCTGTCGACCCCGCTGTTGATCGGGCCGGTGCTTTACCTTGGGTTGCAACATCAGGGCGAGATTTCGGCCAAGACCTGGTGGGCCTTCGGCTACGTCTCGCTGTTTTCGCAATTCATCGGGTTCTTCGCCTGGTATGCCGGGCTGGCCATTGGTGGCATTGCCCGGGTCAGCCAAATCCAGCTGCTGCAGATTTTCTTCACCATCGGCTTTTCCGCGCTGTTTTTTGGCGAGCACGTCGAACCGATTACGTGGCTGTTTGCCGGCGGGGTGATCCTGACCGTCGTGCTGGGACGCAAGACGGCGGTCAAGCCCGCACGCATTGTCACGGCGTAAATCGAACGGCTTTCAGAGGTAACCGTCAGCCCGCAACAGGGTTTCCAGGCAGTGCTCGGTAATGTGGTAGAACGTCTTGAGTTCCTGGATCTTCGCCAACAGCTGGGCCGGATCACCCGGTTCGGCACGCTTGACCGCCAGGATCATCTTGTTCTTGTTGGTGTGGTCCAGCGAGATGAACTCGAACACCTTGGTCTCGTAACCGCAGGCTTCGAGGAACAGCGCACGCAAGCTGTCGGTGACCATTTCCGCCTGCTGTCCCAGGTGCAAGCCGTACTGCAGCATCGGCTTGAGCAATGCCGGGCTCTGGATTTGCAGGCGAATCTGTTTGTGACAGCACGGCGAACACATGATGATCGAGGCACCGGAACGAATGCCGGTGTGAATCGCATAATCCGTGGCGATGTCGCAGGCATGCAACGCGATCATCACATCCAGCTCGCTCGGCGCCACGCTGCGTACATCACCGCACTTGAAGACCAGCCCGGGGTGCTCGAGCTTTGCCGCGGCGGCGTTGCACAGGGTGACCATGTCTTCACGCAACTCGACACCCGTCACTTGCGCCTCGGCCTTCAGGGTGTTGCGCAGATAGTCATGGATCGCAAACGTCAGGTAACCCTTGCCGGAGCCGAAGTCTGCCACGCGAACCGGGCTATCCAGAGCCAGTGGCGACGAGGTCAGCGCATGACTGAAAACCTCGATGAACTTGTTGATCTGCTTCCACTTGCGCGACATCGCAGGAATTAATTCATGCTGCTTGTTGGTGACGCCCAAGTCGGCGAGAAACGGCCGGTTTAAATCGAGAAAGCGGTTTTTCTCACGGTTGTGCCCGGCGGATGGCACTTCACGTAATTGCTGGGGTTTGCTCTTGAACAGCGAAGATTTGCCCTTTTTGCTGTATTCGAGCTGGGCTTCATCAGTTAATGACAACAAATGCGCATTCTTGAACGATGCCGGCAACAAGTCTTTGATGAGGGCTACACCTTCGGCCAATGGCAGGTTCTTGGTGATGTCGCGGGTCTTGTATCGATAGACGAAGGACAGGCAAGCCTGCGCCTTGACCGTCACCGGCTTGATGATGATGCGCTGCAAGTCCGCTTCATCGCCAGCGTACTTGGCCAACACCAACTTGATGAAGGCGTTCTGCTCCAGGCTCGATTGCAGCAGGTCGATGAATTGGGCGTGATGGTCCGGCGCGAGGCTGGCGGGGGTGGCGGTGACGGACATGGAAAAAACGGCCTCGGGCAGAGCAAATCGGAGAATGCCCGGTATTTTAGGGGGGATGCGGGTTTTGGGCACGGGGTTATTTTTCGCAGGCCCGGTCATCCCCCCCAGACCTGCAGTGTAATGGCCGATACCTCAGGGCTCCACCAGCCGAAGTTTGCGATTGCTCGGTGAATTGATCACATGCCTGACGATCAATCCCACCGGTACGGCCCATGTCATGCCGTTGGCCGGATCAGTGATGACAGCGACGGTTTCGGAGCTGGCACCGATGTCCAGGCGTCGTCGATCGTTGCAGGACTTGAGTTCCCCATAGGCGTGGCTGACCAGCCGCTCCGCCAGGTGCATCGGCACATCAATCCCTTGCAAGTGCTTCACGGCACGACAGAACAGCACCTGGTCATCAACGACCGCATCGCTTTCATGGCGGGCCAAAAACCCCTGGGCAATGGTCAACAATTGCTCGTTCAGATCCTCGTCTTCAACGATTGCGCCCATGTTCATGACTCCACAGGCGCCGACGTCGTCGGCTCAATTGGCGCAACAGGCCGGGCGGCGTGCCGCAAATCGGGTCCGGCGAAAGGCAGGCGTACGGCAGGATTGGGCATGCCACTGGGAGAGAGCTCGTGAGTCATTTCGAACTCGGCCCGAACCGACCAGCCGCAGGCTTCCGACGTGCATTGCAAGTAGGCCACCCGCAGGAAAATATGTCGGCCCTCGCTGGTGCGGATTCGCATGCGGCTCAAGCAATGCGGGCACACCATTTTGTAAGTACTCATGCTTGGGTCCCGCTGTTCATCGGGTGGTAATCAACATAATCAAACGCAATACTGCTGCGAGCGAGGATCGCTGCAACCTGGCGCTGCAAATAACGCTTACCTGATAAAAGAAAGTGCAACGGAAAACGGTGCAATGGGCAAGAACCAAACATGTAGGAAATCACCCTGCTACCATTAGGAATTTTCGACATCACATTTATCTGACTCATAGTTGAAAATTGATTACTCATTTTAGAATACTCATTGCGCATACATTAAGCACTCAAAAAGCATGTGTCAAAAGGTAGAGGCTCAAATTGCGTAGCAAAAAATCTCAGACTGTTTTAGCCCGCCTAAAACAAATTACTGGCACAAAAAGTGATGCCTCCCTGTCTTCTGCGCTGAAAGTCAGTCCGCAAACCCTCAGCAGCTGGAAAGGTCGAGACAGTACACCGTACTCATTATGCGTAGAAATTGCCCAGGCCCGCGGTATTTCACTTGACTGGTTGTTGCTTGGCGAAGGACCGGTCTTGCGGCTAAGCACTGCTGGCAATGCCTCAGAACAAACCCAGGAAACAATCACACGGGAAAATACAATTCTCGCGATGTGGCGATTGCTCAATGAAGAAGATCGCAACGCCATACAACATGCCCTGGAGGAAAAACGCCGCCTGCGTGAAATGGAACTCAAACTTTCAGAGATGGCGTCTATCCTGTCGACACTTCAACAGCTGCGCGAAACATAATGTTATACGCGCTTTACTTGAAGACGCGTAAGACGGGCAATATTGCCAGGACACTTGACCATGCAGTATTAACATCCATCAGCGTCGCCCTTTAAAGCGCTCAATAATTTCGCCCAGGCCAGCACCATCGACCCACTGCATGACCTTGATGCTGATAGGAATAATGATCAGCGCGCACAGAAATGCCGTTACCCCCGCAGTCAGGAAAGGCGCCAGCGGCAGCGCAACGGGGGTAAATAGATAACCGACGCCGGCCGATAGCACCCAGGAACCGATACGCTGCCAGGCCTTGAAGTCAACGCGAGTGGAAGTGACCAGCCACGCCCCAAGCGAAGCACCAAATAGCGCTTCGCCATCAATCGCGGGCAGCGTCGCGATGCCCAACCCCAACAGGAGCCCACTGATGCTGTTGTAAGCCGAATCAGTCCAGTTCATGGAGACCTCGCTCATCGACGTCGTCGATGACAATAACTCCCGACTCTATGGCTTTGAGCAAGGCGGCATGACGGGACCTGACAGCAAACTTTCGGCGAATGTTGAAAAAGTGAAAATTTATCGTGGTGGGTGAGCAATTCTGGATCCTGGCAATCTCCCAGGAAGTCTTGCCCTTGTAACACCATATTAAGGCTTGTATTTCTTTCGCTGTCAGATGGACCGGCGATACATCTCTCCCGCCTTTGGGGGCGGCACCGGCAAAAGAGTCGAGCGGTAGATACGTTGACATAAACACTCCCTCTGCGTCAGAACACCCATCACAGGGCGTTCGCTATTGGAGGGAGATGTTGAAGACTGAACAGTAGCCAAACAACTTGCCGCAGTTGTACCGGCAAGCATTACAAAGGTGTTCGCATAACCAGCCCTAGCCGAGCACGACCAGTCGATTTGGCAGCTCGTTACGCTCATGCGTCACCGGAACATGCACCCTGAGCAACTCGCCGCATGCCTCGACGCAGGTGACAAAGCCCTGCAACGTCTGGCCCTGGCGCACCTGCCGGGTAAACGCCGCGACAATCGCATCCCAATGGCTGTTGTCCAGCCGACTGGAAATACCTTCATCCACCAGGATTTCCACATAGCGCTCGGCTTCAGAGACAAAAATCAGGATTCCGGTACTGCCCGCCGTGTGGTGCAGGTTCTGTTCCAGGAATTGCCGGCGCGCCAGGTTCGAGGCGCGCCAGTGACGCACCGAACGTGGAACCAGGTACGTGGTGATTTTCGGTATGCGCAATACCAGGCACAGCACGATGAAGGTGATCCATTGCACCAGCAGCAGGCTGTGCAAGGTCAGCCAACCGCTCAGGTAATGCACAATCCCCGGCAGCACCAGTGCCAGCAGGCTGGCCCAGAGCAGCGGGATGTACACATAATCGTCGGCGCGGGCCGCGAGTACGGTGACCAGTTCGGCGTCGGTATCGCGCTCGACCCGGGCAATCGCCTCGGCGACCTTGCGTTGTTCGTGTTCAGTCAGTAATGCCATGTCGTTAAATGCCTGCTCGCTATTGTTTTTTTTTGCTGTGTCATCACCAGCCGCCCGACGAACCGCCGCCACCGAAACTGCCCCCTCCACCACTGAAGCCTCCACCGCCACCGCCGCCGAAACCACCGCCACCAAAACCGCCACCGGAACCACCGGAGCCACCGCGACCGGCCGGAAGGATACCGAGCATCTGGAAAACGAATACTGTCAGGATGAACAACAACACCAGGAATACGAACAGCCCCGGATGCCGCGACATGAAATCATCGCCCGGATCGCCGCTGGACTCGTAGACAGTCGAGGGTTCGTCCAGGGGATTGCCGCCCAGTACCACCAGCATCGCTGCCACCCCGTCGCTGATGCCTTTGCTGTAGTTGCCAGCCTTGAACGCCGGGGTGATGACCTGATGGATGATCACCGAACTCTGGGCGTCCGTCAGGCGATCTTCCAGGCCATAACCGACTTCGATGCGCAGTTTGCGCTCATCACGGGCAACAATCAGCAGTGCGCCGTTGTTCTTGTCTTTCTGGCCGATCCCCCAGTAACGGCCCAGTTGATAGCCGAAGTCGGCGATGTCGGTGCCCTGCAAGTCCGGCAACGTCACGACCACGAGCTGCTCACCGGTGACTTTTTCATGGGCCTGCAACTGCTGAACCAGTTGCTCGCGCACTGAAGGTTCGATCATCTGGGCGTTATCCACTACCCGCCCGGTCAGCTCCGGGAACTTCAATTGGGCCTGGACCGCCAGGGCAAACACCCCCAGCAACAGCACCAGGCCGATCTTCAACGCTCGCATTGGCAACCTCATCGATCCAACCGTAGGAGCTGCCGCAGGCTGCGATCTTGTGATCTTGATCTTGAGAAGCAAAGTCAAAAGATCGCAGCCTGCGGCAGCTCCTACAGGGTTATTCATCCAGATCAGAATTTGACTTCCGGCGGCTTCTCCGACCCCGGCGTGGCCTCGAAGGTCTCGCGTTCCGGCAGACTGCTGTACAGCACGCTGTGCCACAGGCGACCGGGGAACGTGCGGATCTCGGTGTTGTATTTCTGCACCGCCAGGATGAAATCGCGCCGGGCCACGCTGATCCGGTTCTCGGTGCCTTCAAGCTGCGATTGCAAGGCCAGGAAGTTCTGGTTGGCCTTCAGGTCCGGATAGCGCTCGGACACCACCATCAGGCGGCTCAAGGCGCCACTGAGTTGATCCTGGGCCTGTTGGTACTGCTTGAGCTTTTCCGGGTTGTCGAGTGTGGAGGCATCGACCTGGATCGAGGTGGCCTTGGCCCTGGCTTCGATCACGGCCGTCAGGGTTTCCTTCTCATGCGCGGCGTAGCCCTTCACGGTTTCCACCAGGTTGGGAATCAGGTCGGCACGGCGCTGATACTGGTTCTGCACCTGGCCCCAGGCCGCCTTGGCCTGTTCATCGAGGGTCGGTATGTTGTTGATGCCGCAGGCGGTCAGCAACGTGGCCAGCATGAGCAAGGTGGCGACCTGCAGCCTCGACCGGTAGGACTGTCGAACATTCATCAGGGTGGTACTCCCTTCACATTTCATGGGAAAAACAACCGGCGACCCTCTCGGCCGGCTCTTGGGGCATAATCGGCCGCGCCACTGGATTGCATCCGGGCAATGGGCTAAAAGATGCCCTGCGCAAAAAACGCATCGGGCATTCGGCTGCCGCTTTTCCAGGCTGCCCCCGAACAACAATAGTCGCTCCCTAAATTTTGGCTGGCCGGCATTTACATCGCCGCTTGGGCCCTTGAGAAAACTATTCATGAAGAAGCTGTGTTTGCTGGGCCTGTTCGTCAGCCTGGCCAGTCATGACGCACTGGCCGCCACGACGCCCGCACCCCTGGAGAACAAGGACGCTTTCGTCAGTAACCTGATGAAGCAGATGACCCTCGATGAAAAAATCGGCCAGTTGCGCCTGATCAGCATCGGCCCGGAAATGCCCCGGGAGTTGATTCGCAAGGAAATCGCGGCAGGCAACATCGGCGGTACGTTCAACTCGATCACCCGCCCGGAAAACCGTCCGATGCAGGACGCGGCCATGCGCAGCCGCCTGAAGATCCCGATGTTCTTCGCCTACGACGTGATCCACGGCCACCGCACCATTTTCCCGATCCCGCTGGCCCTGGCCTCGAGCTGGGACATGGACGCCATCGGCCTGTCCGGGCGCATTGCCGCCAAGGAAGCCGCGGCCGATAGCCTCGACATCACCTTCGCGCCCATGGTCGACATCTCCCGCGACCCGCGCTGGGGCCGTACTTCCGAGGGCTTCGGCGAGGACACTTACCTGGTGTCACGCATTGCCGGGGTGATGGTCAAGGCGTTCCAGGGCACGGGCGCGAACGCTGCCGACAGCATCATGGCCAGCGTCAAGCACTTCGCCCTCTATGGCGCAGTCGAAGGCGGTCGCGACTACAACGTGGTCGACATGAGCCCGGTCAAGATGTACCAGGACTACCTGCCGCCTTACCGCGCCGCGATTGACGCCGGCGCTGGCGGGGTCATGGTCGCGCTGAACTCGGTCAATGGCGTGCCGGCCACCGCCAACACCTGGCTGATGAACGACCTGTTGCGCAAGGAATGGGGCTTCAAGGGCCTGGCGGTCAGCGATCACGGAGCGATTTTCGAGCTGATCAAGCATGGTGTCGCTCGCGATGGTCGTGAGGCGGCGAAGCTGGCGATCAAGGCCGGCATCCACATGAGCATGAACGACACCCTGTACGGCAAGGAACTGCCGGGGCTGCTCAAGGCCGGCGAGATCCAGCAGAGCGACATCGACAACGCCGTGCGTGCGGTGCTGGACGCCAAGTACGACATGGGCCTGTTCAAGGACCCGTACCTGCGCATCGGCAAGGCCGAGGACGATCCGGCCGACACCTACGCCGACAGCCGTCTGCACCGTGCCGAGGCCCGAGATGTGGCCCGTCGCAGCCTGGTGTTGCTGAAGAACCAGAACGAAACCCTGCCGCTGAAGAAAACCGCGAAAATCGCCCTGGTCGGCCCGCTCGCCAAGGCGCCGATCGACATGATGGGCAGTTGGGCCGCCGCCGGTCGCCCTGCGCAATCGGTGACCCTGTTCGACGGCATGACTAACGCCCTGGGTGATAAATCGACACTGATCTACGCCCGTGGCGCCAACATCACCAGCGATCCGAAAATCCTCGGCTACCTGAACTTCCTGAACTTTGACGCGCCGGAAGTGGTGGATGACCCGCGTCCGACCAATGTGCTGATCGACGAAGCGGTGAAAGCCGCCAAGGATGCCGATGTTGTCGTTGCCGCCGTCGGCGAGTCCCGTGGCATGTCCCACGAATCGTCGAGCCGCACCGATCTGAACATCCCGGAAAATCAGCGCGAGCTGATCCGTGCCCTGAAGGCCACCGGCAAACCACTGGTGCTGGTGCTGATGAACGGCCGCCCGCTGTCGATTCTTGAAGAGAAGGAACAGGCTGACGCGATCCTGGAAACCTGGTTCAGCGGCACCGAGGGCGGCAACGCCATCGCCGACGTGTTGTTCGGCGACTACAACCCGTCGGGCAAACTGCCGATCACCATCCCGCGCTCGGTAGGCCAGATTCCGACCTACTACAACCACCTGACCATTGGCCGGCCGTTCACTCCGGGCAAACCGGGCAATTACACCTCGCAATATTTCGATGACACCACCGGGCCCCTTTACCCGTTCGGCTACGGCCTGAGCTACACCGATTTCAGCCTGTCGGATATGGCGCTGTCGTCGACCACCCTGAACAAGACCGGCAAGCTCGACGCCAGCATCACGGTGAAAAACACCGGCAAGCGTGACGGCGAAACCGTGGTGCAGCTGTATATCCAGGACGAAACCGGTTCGATGATCCGCCCGATCAAGGAGCTGAAGAACTTCCAGAAAGTCATGCTCAAGGCCGGTGAGCAGAAAGTCGTGCACTTCACCATCACCGAGGATGACCTGAAGTTTTACAACACCCAGCTCAAGTACGCAGCGGAGCCGGGCAAGTTCAACGTGCAGATCGGCCTGGACTCCCAGGACGTGACGCAGCAGAGCTTCGAATTGCTCTAACCCCTGAAGCAACACAAAACCACTGTGGGAGCGGGCTTGCTCGCGAAGACGGACTGTCAAACGACGATGATGTCGACTGACAGACCGTCTTCGCGAGCAAGCCCGCTCCCACATTTGGTTTGTGGTGAAACGACTATCCCCGTCGATCCAGCAGATTCACCACCAGCCGGTCCACCCACCCCCAAGCCCGCTGCTTGATCCGCTTCCACAGCGGTCGGCGTTGCCATGCCTCCAGGCTGACTTCCTGGCTTAGCGAGAAGTCCTTCACAAAGCTCGCCACCACGTCACGGGTCAATCCAGGGTCCAGCGCTTCAAGATTGGCTTCCAGGTTGAAACGCAAATTCCAGTGGTCGAAATTGCACGAGCCGATGCTCACCCAGTCATCGATCAGGACCATTTTCAGATGCAGGAAACACGGCTGGTACTCGAAAATCTTCACCCCGGACTTGAGCAGTCGCGGGTAGTAGCGATGCCCGGCGTACCGCACCGACGGGTGATCGGTGCGTGGCCCGGTCAACAGCAGCCGCACATCGACCCCGCGGGAGGCCGCGCGGCGCAGTGAACGGCGGACTTTCCAGGTCGGCAGGAAATACGGGGTCGCCAGCCAGATCCGCTTCTGCCCGCTGTTCAATGCACGAATCAGCGATTGCAGGATGTCTCGGTGCTGGCGGGCGTCGGCATAGGCGACCCGGCCCATGCCCTCGCCCATGGCCGGCACACGGGGCAAGCGCGGAAGACCGAAATGCGAGGCCGGTCGCCAGGCGCGACGATGGCGGTTGGCGATCCATTGGCGATCGAACAGCAATTGCCAGTCGAGCACCAGCGGGCCGGTTATTTCCACCATCACCTCGTGCCACTCGCTGACGTCCTCGTTTGGCGTCCAGAACTCGTCGGTTACACCGGTACCGCCGACCACGGCCATGCTCTGGTCCACCAGCAGCAGCTTGCGGTGATCGCGGTAGAAATTGCCAACCCAGCGCCGCCAGCTCAAGCGATTGTAGAAGCGCAGTTCGACGCCGGCGGCCATGAGTCGATGGCGCAGGGTCAGGGTAAAGGCGAGGCTGCCGTAATCATCGAACAGGCAGCGCACCCGCACACCGCGTTCGGCGGCCTGGACCAGTGCCTGGACCATGGCTTCGGCGCAAGCGCCCGCCTCCACCAGGTACAGTTCCAGCTCGACCTGTTCTTCGGCGCGGGCAATCGCCACCAGCATGCGTGGGAAGAATTGCGGGCCATCGACCAGCAACTCGAAGCGATTGCCTTCACGCCAGGGAAAGATCGGGCCGGCCATGTCAACGCGCCGTGAAGATCAGTACCGCACCCACCGGCACCGACAGACTGATGGCCGACAGGTCGGCAACCTTGCGCAGCGCTTCCAGGCCCGGCGCCAGATCGAAGTCCTGGGCATTGATCACCACCGGCTCCAGCGTCACCACCTGGAAACGCCGGTCATCGAGCCGGGTAGCCAGCAGTTCGGCGTTGTAGGTGTGTTGCTTGCCGTGCAAGTCAACGGTCAGCGGCAGGCGCAATTCCAGTTGCGCACCGGGCGCGAGATCGTTGATCGGCCGCAGATCGATTTGCGTGGTGATCAGCGCTTCGGCAAAGGTCTGGATTTCGAACAGCTCCTTGCGCATGCGTTCGTCGCGCAGGGGAATGCCGCTGTTGACCGATTCGAGCTCGACTTCTACCTCGGCCTTGCCGTTGGGATCGACTTTGCCGTGTAACACCAAAAAGCGCTGCACTTCGGAAACATTGGCGTTTTTGGTGCTGACGAACGACAGCCGCGAGGATTCGCCGTCCAGATACCAGTTAGCCTGGGCCGACAGCGAAGCGCCGGCCAATAGCAGGCAGGCGAGGGTTTGGGTGACAGACCGCTTGAACATAAAAACTCGTGGGGGCAGATAAACCTGTGCTGAACCTTAACTGCCCACGAGCCAATTGCAAACTTGTAGGAGCGAGCATGCTCGCGATGGACTCAAGAGCACCACGTTTATCCTGCAACCCCGCGTTATCGTTAACGACCATCGCGAGCAGGCTCGCTCCTACAGGTTAGGCGTCAATCAAGCCATCGCCTGCTGCACATCGCCAATCGTGGCCGCCAGGCTATTGAGGTGCAGGCTCAACACCCGCTCCACCGGCGCCTGGTCCATCGGCCAGTGCAACGCCATGCTGCCGACCAGCCGACCATCGGTGTGAATCGGCAAGGCCACCGCACGAATCAGGAAGGGCAGGCGCACCGGGTATTCCCAGTAGCCTTCGGTGCGCTGGCCGAAACCTTGCTGCAATGCCTGTTCGGTGGCGCTGAACAGAGATTCGTCGCTCACCCGTTCACGCTCGGCCAGGCGCTCTACCTCATGACGTTCCAGTTCACCGAGGCAGGCCCGTCCCATGGCCGAATGAAACAGGCTGGCATGCTGGCCGACGATCTGGCAGTTGTTCGGATAGCGTTTGCGCAGCACCGAGGGGATCGCACTTTCCATCACCTCCACCCGTTCGCCATCGAAGCACGACAGGTCCGCCACCAAGCCGGTGCGTTCGCATAACTCCAGCAACAGCGGCGCGGCGCTTTCCACCAGCCGCCGCTTGAAGCGTTGCCGACTGTCACCGAACAGGCGCTTGGCACACAAACGGTAGCGCCGGTCGCTCAAGCCGCGATAGATCCAGCCCTGCTCCTGCAACGTCAGCAACATGCGCGACACCGTGGCCTTGGGCAGGCGGGTCAAATAGTGCAACTCCTCCAGGCCCAATGCCTGATGCTCACCCAGCAACTCGACGATCGCCAAAGCGCGCTCGACGGAACGTACGCTGCCGGTTTCTGCCTTGTTTTCCATGGATTCGATATCCCTAAGCCCGGATCGGATGATCGCTGCTCTCTTTTTATTAAAAAGCACAGCAAGATGCGGGCCTGCCCGAAGGTTCTACGCAGTTTGCAGACAACCGGGTGGCCGACGCGTAACCCATTGCGTTAGCTGCTCATGGGCGTAAGCCAGCTGCAAAACCGCAAGGTCAGCCTGGGCCGGGCCAATGATTTGCAGGCCCATCGGCAGTCCGGCCGGGTTGAATCCCACCGGCACGTTCATGCTTGGCAAACCTGCCAGGGTCGGACCTATCACCACTTCCATCCAGCGGTGATAGGTGTCCATATCTTGCCCGCCGACCACCCGCGGCCAAGGGGTTTGTGCATCAAAAGGGAACACTTGGGCGGTGGGCAGCAGCAGGAAATCGTAACGTTCGAACAATTCGTTCAAGGCGCGATACCACTCGCTGCGGCTGACCGAGGCTTGATAGACATCGGCCGCAATCAGGCGCAGGCCACCCTCGATTTCCCACTGGGCTTCGGGCTTGAGTTGTTCGCGCTTGCGCGGGTCGGCATACAACGCGCCGAGACTGCCGTGCACCAGCCAGTGACGGTGCACCAACCAAGTCTGCCACAGGCGTTCCATGGAGAAATCCGGCTGACAGGCTTCGACCTTGCAGCCCAGGCTCGCAAAGTCCTGCAGCGCCGACTCGCACAGGCTCATTACGCCAGGCTCCATCGGCAGATAACCGTTGTAGTCGCCCAGCCAACCCACGCGGACCTCGCCGAAGTCTCGCGCAAGCGACTGATGGAAAACCTGCGGGCACTGAGTCAATGACAATGGCACGCGAGGGTCGTACCCGGCCTGGGTCCCGAGCAAACGCGCGACATCGGTGACGGTGCGGCCCATCGGCCCCTCGGTGGCCAGTTGCTGGACAAACACCTCCGGCTGCGGGCCATGCGGCACGCGGCCCTGGGACGGACGCAAACCAAACACGTTATTGAACGCCGCCGGGTTGCGCAGCGAGCCCATCATGTCACTGCCGTCGGCTACCGGCAGCATGCGCAACGCCAGCGCCACCGCCGCCCCGCCGCTGCTGCCACCGGCAATCAACGTCGGGTCGTAGGCATTGGTGGTGGTACCGAACACGCTGTTGTAGGTCTGCGAGCCGAGGCCGAATTCCGGCACGTTGGACTTGCCGATGATGATCGCGCCGCAATCACGAACCCGCGCCACACTGATGGCGTCGTGCTGTGGAATGTGTTCGGCGAACAGCGTTGATCCCATGCTCGTGCGCAACCCGGCGGTGGCCGCCAGGTCCTTGACCGCTTGCGGCATGCCGTGCATCCAGCCCCGGGACTGGCCCTGGTCCAGTTGCCGGTCGCAGGCATCGGCCTCAGCCAGCAGCTCCTCGGCAGGTCGCAGCGACACCAGCGCATTGACCTGCGGATTGAAGCGCTCGATCTGCGCCAGATAGGCCTGCATCACTTCACGACAGGACACCTGCCGCCCGTGGATAACGCGGGACAATGCATCGGCGTCCATTTCAACAATCGGATTCATGTTCAAGGTTTCACCCCAAGTTCAAGTGCAACGGATCGCTTTGCCCGTGGTGCTTCCTGCATGCAGTAAGTGCCCAACAGCGTCAGCACGCAAGCGAACAACACGTAGAACGAAGGCGCCACCGGTGTCGCCAACACTTTGCTCAGCCAGGTGACGATCAGCGGAGCAAAACCGCCGAACACCATGACCGCAACGTTATAGGCCACCGACACGCCAGTGGAGCGCACTTCAATCGGAAACTGCTCGGCCAGCGCCGTCGGTGCCGGACCAAAGAAGCCGCCAATCGAACTGCACAACAACAGTTGCATCACCAGCAAGCGCTCCACCGAGGGCGCCGCCGCGACCCACACGTACAGCGGATACACCATCAGGAAAAATGCCAGGGTGAAAGCCATCAACACCGGACGGCGACCAAGACGGTCCGACAATGCGCCAGACAGCGGAATCACCACGGTCATCACCGCCACCGCGAGCATTTGCACCAGCAGCACCTGATCCAGCGGCAAACCGAGGTTTTTGTGGGCGAAGGTCGGCATGTTCACCAGCACCACGTAGAACGACACCGTCGCGCCGCACGCCAGGCCCATCGACACCAGGATGGCGCGGCGATGTTCGCGGATCACTTGCAGCAAACCCGGGCTCGCGCCTTTGGCTTGTTTGCGTGCCTCGAGGAATTCTTCCGGTTCCTCCATGTGCTTGCGAATCCACAGGCCGACCGGGCCGATCAACAGGCCGATCATGAACGGAACCCTCCAGCCCCAGCTGTCCAGGGCTTCGGGGGTCAGCAGATGGGTGAACAACGCCACCATCCCTGCCCCGGAAAACACCGCCAGGCATTGCCCCACCAACTGCCACGAACCGTACAACCCCTTGCGGTGCGCTGGCGCGCTTTCCACCAGGAACGCCGTGGCACTGGCGTATTCGCCGCCGGTGGCAAAACCCTGGAGCATCCGCGCCACTACGATCAACAACGGGGCGCCCATGCCGATAGCGGCGTAGTTCGGCGCGAAGGCGATCAGCGCGATCGACACGGTCATCAAGCGGATAATCATCTGCATCGCCGCCTTGCGGCCTTTGCGGTCCGAATACATGCCTAGCAGGATGCCGCCCACGGGGCGCATGAAAAACCCGACGCCGAACGTCGCCAGGGCCATCAGTAACGACGCATATTCGTCTTCGGACGGAAAAAACTGTCGGGCAATGATGCTCGCCAGAAAGCCGTAAACAATGAAGTCATACCATTCCAGCGCGTTGCCGATCACGGCAGCGACCACCTGCCGGGTGCGCGAAACACCTGTGCTCGAAGTGTGCATGGGGAACTCTCCAATAACCTGTTGGGTGATGCCGGGCGCGACTCGACGCGCCCGGTCCAGCGGCAGTAGAAAGTGAAAGGGTCAGGCCGGCTTGAGCCAGCTCTCGGTCAGCGCGCCCCAATACGCAGCCCCGGTCAGCAGGATGTCGTCGTTGAAGTCGTAGGCGGGGTTGTGCACCATCGGCCGCGACACGCCGTTGCCGATGAACAGGTAGGCGCCGGGGCAGCGTTGCAGCATCCAGGCGAAGTCCTCGCTGCCCATCAGTTTTGGGGTGTTGCCATCGACGGCATCGGTACCGACCAGCTCGACGCCGACTTGCCGGGCGAATTCGGTTTCGGCGGCGTGGTTGACCAGTACCGGGTAAGCCGGACGGTGTTCGATTTTCGAACTGCAACCGAAGCTTTGCGCCTGGGATTGGATGATCGCGCGCACTCGGTCGAGGGTCTGCTCACGCACCTGGGCGTTCAGCGCGCGCAGGCTCAGGCGCAGGATCGCCTGCTGGGGGATGACGTTGGCCGCCTCCCCGGCTTGCAATGCACCGACCGTCACCACCGCCGCCTGCTGCGCATCGATGTTGCGCGCGACCACGGTTTGCAGGGCCATGACCACGCTGGCCGCCGCCACCAATGGGTCGACCGCCAGATGCGGCATTGAGCCGTGCCCGCCGACGCCTTCGAGGGTCACGGTGAGCAAATCCTGCGAAGCCATCATCGGCCCTTCGCGAAACCCCAGGTGCCCCGCTGGCAAGCCCGGCATGTTGTGCATGCCGAACAGTGCGTCGCAAGGGAAACGTTCGAGCAGGCCATCGGCGAGCATCGCTTCGGCGCCGCCCTGGCCTTCTTCGGCTGGCTGGAATATCAGGGTCAGCGTGCCATCGAACTGGCGAGTCGCCGCCAGATAGCGCGCCGCGCCCAACAACATCGCGGTGTGTCCATCGTGTCCACAGGCATGCATGCAGCCCTGATGCCGGCTGCTGTAGGCCGCCCCGGTGTTCTCGATGATCGGCAGTGCATCCATGTCGGCCCGTATCCCCAACTTGCGCGGGCTGCTGCCGTTGCGCAGGACGCCGACTACGCCGGTCTTGCCGATACCTGTGTGAACCTCGTAGCCCCACTCTTCGAGAGACCTGGCGACCAGCGCCGAGGTGCGACTTTCCTCGAAACCGAGTTCCGGATGGGCGTGGATATCCTGTCGGGTGGCATGCAGGTCGCTGGCGACGTCGTTGAGCCAGGCAAGGATGTGCTGATGTCGGGTCATGTCGAATGTCCTCGGGCCGGGTGTATTCCCGTTCTTTTTGTTCGCTGTGATTGCGCGACGTATCAACGGCAGGTCGCGTTCGCCACCAGATAACCGCGAGTCACGCACGAGGACAATCGAATGTGGTTCCACTGGATGGAACCTGGGTGGCCGATCAATTGAAATTCGCCCAATACCCTGTGGGAGCGAGCCTGCTCGCGAATGCTCTACCAGTCCCACTGCTTGCGTTGAGTCTGCCGACGCTTTCGCGAGCAGGCTCGCTCCCACGGGTGTTGTGTGTGGCGTCAGGGGTTCAAGCGGCAGCCCTGGCGTTCACCGATCCAGGCTGCACGATTAGTGCGCCCCATGCCGCTGACGGTGATGCGCTTGTTGGGGGCGTCATCGTAAAAACCGCTGGTGGGCAACCACTGCTTTACATAGCTGAGGCAATACTCGGTATCGTTACCCATCACGTAGCGGCATGAGCAATATTCTTTCGCAGTGTATGCACTGATGATGTCGGGGAACGCCATCAGCGCCACTCGCTCATGCCAGACCCAGCCTACCAAGGCGAGCAACAGGACCAGCAGCAGCGCACTGAAAGGACGGCGACGAATGAAGCTGCTCATGGCTGCTCACTCCCGGCAAACGCCTCAAGCGCAAGCCTGAGCAATTCATTGTGCCGATAGCTGCCGTCGCGATCATCGCCGTAGCGGACGATCACCAGGTTCGCGCCAGGAATCACGTACATCGCCTGCCCCCAGTGGCCCAGCGCAGCGAAGGTGTCGGCAGGTGCATCGGGCCAGGGTCGGGCGCCACCGCCTGTTGCACGATTGAGCCACCAGTGGCCGCCGGGAACCGCCTCATCCTGATTGGCGCGATAGCCAATGAAGGGCTCGCGATTGAAAACAACCCAGCCTTTGGGTAGCAGTTGTTTATCGCCCCAGCAACCGTCCCGCGCCATCAACAGACCGATGCGGGCCAGATCCCGGGCGGTGAGGTAGGCATAGGAAGAGGCGACGAACGTTCCCGTGGCGTCGGTTTCCCAAACCGCGCTACGAATGCCCAATGGCTCGAACAACGCACTCCACGGATAGTTCGGGTAGCGCTCTGCACCAACGATGTTTTTCAGCGCGGCGGACAGTAGATTGGTGTCGCCACTGGAATAGCGAAACGCCTGCCCCGCTGCTGCGTACGAGTGGTGATCGGCCGTGAAGGCAGCCATGTCCGAGTGACCACGGGTGTAGAGCATGGCCACCACCGACGACTTCAACGGTGCGTATTCGTAGTCTTCCTGCCAGTCGATGCCGGAGGCCCAGTGCAGCAGGTCGGCCATGGTCAGGTCCGGGTGTTTTTCCAGTGGCGGGTAAAATTTGGCCACCGGGTCCTCGAGCCTGAACCGGCCATCGCCATAAGCTACGCCGAGGACCGTGGCCATCAGGCTTTTGCTGATGGACCAGGTGAGATGCGGCGTCTGGGCATTGGTCGGGCCGGCGTAGCGTTCGTAGATCAACTGGCCGTCGCGGATGACGAGCAAGGCGTCGCTGCGAATGCCTCGGCGGGTGGTGTCGTCGCGGGGTGGGAAGGCATATGCCTCTAGTGCTTGAAGCGCCGGACCGGTGATGGCTGGCCCTGTGGGCCATTGCTCAGTGGGCCAGTCTTCAGCGTGGGCCGGGAGACTGAGCAACAGCATGAAAAACAGGAACAGGCCTTTGGGCATGGCGGGGGCTCGTGGCGATGAACCTGCTGAGCCTAGTCGAGGTTGATGACAGTTCCGGGATTTGTGTTGTTACTGCGACCGCTTTCGCGAGCAAGCCCGCTCCCACATTTAACCGGGTTCCCAGAATGATTGCGATCAAATGTGGGAGCGGGCTTGCTCGCGAAGGCGTCAGTCAATTCAGCGAAGATCCGGATAGTGCCTTGGCCAACCGCTTGCCCCTGGCCCCGGCCGCCAGATCCAGTACCGCCTGATCGCGCTGCCACATCGCCGCCCACTGTGGCGGGCCCTCGGCCAGCGCTGCGTTGATCTCACCCTTGAGCCCCTCGAACTGCGCAAACAGACCACCGAGCAACACATGCCCCGCCGGACTGACGGGGGGATGTCGACTGACCTCCGCACACCCGGCCAGCAGCGCCAGCAAGCGCAACTGCAAGGCTTGCGGCCAGTCACTGTCCTGGCCAACGCCGTACAGCCAGGCGGTCATGGCACTCAAGACATAGATGTCTTCCAGGGTCCGGAATGGCTTGACGTACGCATCCCAGCCATCCCCCGCGAGCAATTCGCACAATGCATTGTCGAGAAATAGCCGGCCATGGCTGATGTCCGGCATCAACGGAATCGGCGGCAGTTTTTCCACCCGCACGCCCGGTTCATCGGGGTAGACCACCGCCAGGCTCAGGCGCGGAGCTTCGCCTTGCTGTTCGCTGCGGGCGGCAATCAGCAGCCAGTCGGCGGCATCGCCTGCAGTGACGAAATCCTTGCGTCCGCTCAAGCGCAAATCGTGCAGACGGGTTTGCATGTCAGCCACCCGCAGGCTGCGTTGCTCGGTCGCGCACAGTGCGCCAAGGCTCAACGGCGCGCTTGGCCAAAGCATGCGCATCGCCGCCTGATAGCCCACCAGGAACGCCAGCCCCGGCGTCGCCATCAAGCGTGCACCGACCACGGCCAGTTCAAACGGGGCGACGTTACCCAGCTGCTGCAACAACGTTGCGAACCCCTCGCCCAGATCCGGATTGGCGGGCAAGCGAGCGTGGCGGTTCAACAGGGTTTGCCAGGGCATAAGAGGCTCCTTGTGGGCTGTCATACAAGCATCACCAAAGCTTAACGGCGATGACACCGGGGCTACATAGCCTGACTTTGCACAACACGGCTGGATAAAGAAAGTCGATTCGCTGTAACCCCAAGACGGGTGAGCAGCCCGCACGGAGATTCGCCATGACTCAGATCGCACGCATCAGCGACACCGGCAACGAACGCCGCCTGCAAGCCGAACGCCTGGTCGGCGCCGAGGCTTTGCAGGAAGCCCAGGCCCTGCGCTTCAACGTGTTCAGCGGCGAGTTCAACGCCAAGCTCAAGGGCGCGGAATTGGGTCTGGACATGGACGACTATGATGTTCACTGCGTTCACATCGGCGTGCGTGACCTGAACACCGGGCGCCTGGTGGCGACCACCCGGCTGCTCGACCATACCGCCGCCAGCAGCCTGGGCAAATTCTACAGCGAAGAAGAATTCAGCCTGCACGGGCTCGTTCACCTCAAAGGCCCGATCCTGGAAATCGGTCGCACCTGCGTCGACCCGGCCTACCGCAATGGCGGTACCATCGCCGTGCTCTGGGGCGAACTGGCCGAAGTCCTGAACCAGGGCGGATACAGTTACTTGATGGGTTGCGCAAGCATTCCGATGCAGGACGGCGGGATCCAGGCCCACGCAATCATGCAGCGCCTGCGTGAACGCTACCTGTGCACCGAACACTTGCGGGCGGAACCGAAAAAGCCGCTGCCCACCCTGGACATTCCCTCGAACGTGATCGCCGAAATGCCGCCACTGCTCAAGGCCTACATGCGCCTGGGCGCGAAGATCTGCGGCGAGCCGTGCTGGGACGAAGATTTCCAGGTGGCCGATGTGTTCATCCTGCTCAAGCGCGACGAACTCTGCCCGCGTTACGCCAAACACTTCAAGGCGGCTGTCTGATGAGTCGCTTGCGCGTGTACGCGCGAATCGCCCGGGTGCTTCTGGTGGTCGCGCTCGGCCTGAGCATGGCCAGCGTATTCGGTATGTTCGAACGCCTGGGGCTGGCTCACTCGATGGAACGCCGCCAGCGCTGGTCGCGGTTTTTCATGGCACGCCTGAGCAACTCCTTGCCCTTCGACGTGACCCTGCACGGTGAGTTGCCCAAGACGCCAATGCTCTGGGTCAGCAACCACGTGTCCTGGACCGACATCCCGCTGTTGGGAATGCTCACGCCGCTGTCGTTCCTGTCCAAGGCCGAAGTGCGCACCTGGCCGGTGGCGGGCTGGTTGGCGGCCAAGGCCGGCAGCCTGTTTATCCGTCGCGGTTCGGGTGACAGCCAGTTGATCCGCAAACAGATGACGCGCCACCTGCAACAGGCACATCCGCTGCTGATGTTCCCGGAAGGCACGACTACCGATGGCCGTTCGCTGCGCACCTTTCACGGTCGCCTTCTGTCGGCGGCGATCGACTCCGAGGTGAAACTGCAACCGGTGGCGATTCGTTATGTGCGCAACGGTGAGCCCGACACACTGGCACCGTTCATTGGCGATGATGATTTGCTGTCGCACCTGATGCGCTTGTTTGCCAACGACCGCGGCGCGGTGGAGATTCATCTGCTCAAGCCGATCCCATGCGAAGGCCGCGAACGTGCTGCGCTGGCGTTCGAAGCGCAGCAGGCGGTGCAGAAGGCATTGTTTGGGGCCATTCCGGAACCCCGGCAAGCCCCGATGCGACCCGCTATCGCGGCATAAACATAGATCTCCTGTGGGAGCGGGCTTGCTCGCGAATACGGTGTGTCAGTGGACATCTATGCCGGCTGACACACCGCATTCGCGAGCAAGCCCGCTCCCACAATAGCTTTATGGTGTTGGCTGGTTTTGGGCAAAATCCTGCAGCTGCGGATAGAACAACCGGAAATCCTCGCTCAACGGCTCATACAACACGCGCAACTCCTGCATCGCCGCCGCCAGTTCCTCCGGTCGGGTCAAGCGTCGAGAAATCCCCCGCAATACCTGCTCCAGCACTTCGAATTCCCGATAAGACCCCAACCAGTCATGGGCCACCATGTGCGGCGCGATTGTCGCCAGGCGATCCGGCAGTTCAGGTTGGGCGGACAACACCCGGTACACGTCCGAGGTGAACAGTTCCAGCGGCTGATCCGCGTACAGCGTCCAGTCCCGGGCCAGGCAATGATCAAAAAATACATCAAGCACGATTCCGGCATAACGCCGGCGCGTCAGGGAAAACCTCGACAACGCGACATCCACCAGCGGATGGCGATCGGTAAATACGTCGATGCTGCGATGCAGCTGGATGGCCGTTTCGATTTCCGGATCGAACTGCCCCTGCAGCCGTCCCTTGACGAAATCGCCATAGAGACTGCCGAGCAATTGACCGGGACGATGGCCACCGAGGTGAAGATGTGCGAGATAGTTCATGGGCGCAGCTTAGCACTGTGCCCTTGACCCTATACAATCCTCGTATCGTTATAACCCGATATATCGATTTACTCGGTCATCAGATCGAAATCATATTGGTATATCGCGAAATACCGATTTAAAGTTCGCTTCATCGCGATATAGCGTTTTACTAATCACGAGCCCCCGACCATGAACCTTGACCTCGACGAAATAATAAAAGCCCTGGCGCACCCAGTACGGCGAGACATCCTGCACTGGCTCAAAGACCCGACCGTCGAATTCCCCGACCAGTCCCACAGTAACGAGCACGGCGTTTGCGCCGGGCAGATCGATCAACGTTGCGGCCTGTCGCAGTCCACGGTGTCGGCACACCTGGCGACCCTGCAACGCGCCGGCCTGATCAGCAGCCGCAAGGTCGGCCAGTGGCACTTTTTCAAACGTAACGAGGAAACCATCCAGGAGTTCCTCAAAGTCTTCAGCAAAGAGCTCTGACCCTTTACGTCAGCCAGCCGACAAGGAATCCACCCATGCCCCTCTCGCTACTCATATTGGCGTTAAGCGCCTTCGCCATCGGCACCACCGAGTTCGTCATCATGGGCTTGCTGCCCGATGTGGCGGCCGACCTCGGTGTGTCGATCCCCGGTGCCGGCTGGCTGGTAACCGGTTACGCCTTGGGCGTGGCCATTGGTGCGCCATTCATGGCACTGGCCACCGCCCGGCTGCCGCGCAAGGCCGCCCTGGTAGCGTTGATGGGCATTTTCATTGTCGGTAACCTGCTTTGCGCGGTAGCCAGTGACTACAACGTGCTGATGTTTGCCCGAGTGGTGACCGCCCTGTGCCATGGTGCGTTCTTCGGCATCGGTTCGGTGGTGGCGGCAGGCCTGGTGCCCGCCAACAAGCGCGCCTCGGCCGTGGCCTTGATGTTCACCGGCCTGACCCTGGCCAACGTCCTCGGCGTACCGCTGGGCACCGCGCTCGGCCAACAGGCCGGCTGGCGCTCGACTTTCTGGGCGGTGACCGTGATCGGCGTAATCGCATTGATCGGCCTGATCCGCTTCCTGCCGGCCAACCGCGATGAAGAAAAACTCGACATGCGCGCCGAATTGCGCGCCCTCAAAGGCGCCGGTATCTGGTTGTCCCTGAGCATGACGGCACTGTTCGCCGCCTCTGTATTCACCCTGTTCACTTACGTAGCGCCACTGCTGGGCGAAGTCACCGGTGTCTCGCCCCGTGGCGTGACCTGGACCTTGATGCTCATCGGCCTGGGTTTGACCGTCGGCAACATCATCGGTGGCAAGCTGGCGGACAAAGGCCTGGCGGCAACCCTGATCGGCGTCTTCATCGCCATGGCCGTGGTCTCCACCGTACTGACCTGGACCAGCGTCGCGCTGATCCCGACCGAAATCACCCTGTTCCTCTGGGCCACCGCGTGTTTCGCCGCCGTGCCTGCCCTGCAAGTCAACGTGGTGACCTACGGCAAGGCGGCACCGAACCTGGTCTCGACCCTGAACATCGGCGCCTTCAACGTCGGCAACGCATTGGGCGCCTGGGTCGGTGGCAGCGTCATCGCCCACGGTTTCGGCCTGACCAGCGTGCCTCTCGCGGCAGCGGCCCTCGCGGTACTCGCCCTGCTGGCGACCCTGATCACTTTCCGTCAGAGCGGTGACCCCGAACTGGCCCCCGTTACCAACTGATCTTCACAAGAGAGCTATTTCATGACGACTATTTTCGATCCGATCAAACTGGGCGACCTCGAGCTGGCCAACCGCATCATCATGGCCCCGCTGACCCGCTGCCGCGCCGACGAAGGCCGTGTGCCCAGCGCGTTGATGGCCGAATATTACGTACAACGCGCTTCGGCTGGCCTGATCCTCAGCGAAGCCACTTCGGTCACCCCGATGGGCGTCGGCTACCCGGACACCCCGGGCATCTGGTCCAACGACCAGGTGCGCGGCTGGACCAACGTCACCAAGGCGATCCACGGCGCGGGCGGCAAGATCTTCCTGCAACTGTGGCACGTCGGCCGGGTGTCCCACGAGTCGTACCTGAATGGCGAAAAACCGGTCGCCCCAAGCGCCATCCAGCCTAAAGGCCACGTCAGCCTGGTGCGTCCGCTGGCCGATTACCCAACGCCCCGCGCGCTGGAAACCGCTGAAATCGCCGACATCGTCGACGCTTACCGCGTGGGTGCCGAAAACGCCAAGGCCGCCGGTTTTGATGGCGTGGAAATCCACGGCGCCAACGGCTACCTGCTCGACCAGTTCCTGCAAAGCAGCACCAACCAGCGCACCGACCAATACGGCGGTTCCGTGGAAAACCGTGCCCGGCTGTTGCTGGAAGTGACCGATGCCGCGATCGAGGTCTGGGGCGCCGGCCGTGTCGGTGTGCACCTGGCACCTCGCGCCGACTCCCATGACATGGGTGACGACAACCTGGCCGAAACCTTCACCTACGTCGCTCGCGAACTGGGCAAACGCGGCATCGCCTTCATCTGCTCGCGCGAAAAAGAAGGCGCCGACAGCCTGGGACCGCAAATCAAGGAAGCCTTCGGTGGCCCGTACATCATCAACGAACGCTTTACCAAGGACAGCGCCAATGCCTGGCTGGCGAGCGGCAAGGCTGATGCAGTCGCCTTCGGTGTGCCATTCATTGCCAACCCGGACTTGCCGGCGCGCCTGAAAGCGGATACGCCGCTCAACGAGGCTCGTCCGGAGCTGTTCTACGCCAAGGGCCCGGTGGGATACATCGACTACCCGACGCTGTAAGTTTCATAGCTTGAAACGCAAAAGCCCCGACTCGAAAGCGCCGGGGCTTTTTTATTAAAATAACTTTCGAGCACACTAAAAAAGCATTCAACACACATCCAGACATCATCCACCTCTTCCGGCACGCACCACCAATACAGATAATAAATTTTCCACAGACAGCTGTACTCCTCATAACTAAGACAAAACTCACTTTATCGAAAGGAATCGACATGAACACCAGTGAAGACACTGACAACGAAGTTAACCAACCCTACGACCAATTGTTCGCGTTCTTTAAAGCTACCTCTATCGGTATTCTTTACCAGCTTTCGCCGCACCTGCTCAGCGAGGAATACCAGGCCATGCTGGACGATCTGGTAGGCAAGGCCAAGGTGGAGCTGATTGATTTGCTGGAAGAAGCGGAATATACGAACGCGCTGAATCAAAAAATCGAACAATGGCGAAATCAGAAAAGGGGTCCAAAACATACGCGTGTGATTGTCAAAATCATCAATAACACGTCTCATACATTCGGTATTGCCCAGACCAGCTTACCCATGAGCAAGGCAGAGCGCGAATCGTTCCAGACGCCCACCCAAGGACAAACTGCATTTAAATGCGACTTTGACTATAGTTATGCCTACCCCTGGCCTAAAAACAAAATCATGTTCAATCAGTTTATAGACTTCGTCGATAATCATATCGGAGTCCGCTTCGATCTGGGCATGATCATGAATACGTCATTTGGCGTTCATACGCCAACGCTCAGGCCAAGTGTAAAAAACACCGTCACGTCGATTGGCTCATCCAGTATCAAGTGCTCGACCACAACCACTCGAATGGGTGATGAGGCGCCCTTCGACTTCGAGGTAGAAATCATCCTGGGCTGATGGTGGCCAATCCGCCGGTTCGACAAGCGTGGTCAGCCAGGGCATTTGTCACGCGAGTGTTCACCTCTGCGTCTGAGCCTGCCTTACTACCCACGACACAAATTCCCTACAAAATACGAAACTCGCTACCTTTCAACCTGGCACGCGTACGTATATAAAAGCATGCCATCGCGAACAGACGAGCGCTGAAGGATCAGCGCTCGCCTCCAATTCTACATATTGTTTCATTTGCGCAGACTGGGGCTCAAGCGCAGCATGTCCAACCCGGTTTCAACCCAACGCTCTGCGTCAAGGTGCAGTTGAAAACTGTCGGGCGCCAGCAGCCACTGGTACAGGATGCCATCGATATAGGCATGCAGGCTGATGGCCGCGCGAGCCGTGTCGAGGTTTTCCGGCAATTGCCCGCGATTCACGGCGTTACTCAAGGCCAGGTCGATCTGTACATTGCAGTCCAGGCTGGCCGCCACACGCTGAAGGCGCAGGTCGCACATTTCATCGGTGAACTCGCACTTATGAAACAGAATTTCGTTGATGCGTCGGGTTTTCGGGTCCAAAGCAACTTGATGAAACAAATGAATCAACAGCTTGCGCATGCAGCCCAAGGGGTCGAGTTCGTCCGCGTCTACGCTGGCCTTGGCCATTTCATCCAGAGGCTCGTGCAGGGTGTCGAGCATGGCCTGCACCAGATCCGCCTTGTTGCTGAAATGCCAGTAGATAGCCCCACGAGTGACGCCGGCCAGGGTCGCGATATCCGCCAGTGTCGTGCGCGCCACGCCCCTTTCAAAAAAGGCTTTTTCTGCCGCCTCAATTATCTGGCTGCGGGTTTCTTGAGCTTCCTCTTTGGTACGACGGACCATGGCAGTACAACCTCAATCAGGATGCTTCAGCGATGTCTGGATATCAGCTGAATAAAAGCGGGGCGAGTGCTCTTGGGTATCGTCCCCGGGCCTACAATTCGAACCTTGCGACGGCGTTTGTAACGGAATGGGTACGTGACCAAGGTATTTACAAACAGCCATGAACGTAAGTATATTCCTTAGCATGCTACTTATCCACTCGGCCCCCACTTTTTAACCTTCAATTTTTTCTTGTGCGTTTGTTTCGCGCCTGACCCGAGGATTTTCATGCAATTCAAGCCAGCTGTTACCGCTCTGGTCGCCGCCGTCGCCCTGGCATCGCTGCTCAGCGGATGTAAAAAAGAAGAGGCCCCTCCGGCCGCACCACCGCCTCAGGTCGGCGTCGTCACTCTGCAGACGCAAACGTTTACGTTGACGTCCGATCTGCCGGGTCGCACCAGTGCATTCCGCATTGCCGAAGTGCGCCCACAGGTCAACGGCATCATTCTCAAGCGTCTTTTCAAGGAAGGCGGCGACGTCAAGGCCGGTCAGCAGCTGTATCAGATCGATCCATCGGTTTATGACGCTACGCTCAAAAGCGCCGAAGCCAACTTGCGTTCGACCAAGTCGATCTCTGACCGCTACAAGCAACTGGTCGACGAACAGGCCGTGAGCCGCCAGGAATACGACACCGCCGTGGCCAATCGCCTGCAATCGGAAGCCGCACTGCAAACGGCCCAGATCAACGTGCGCTACACCAAGGTCTATGCGCCGTTGACCGGTCGGATCGGTCGCTCGTCGGTCACCGAAGGTGCACTGGTCAGCAACGGCCAGGCCGAAGCGATGGCGGTGATCCAACAGCTGGACCCGATCTACGTCGACGTCACCCAGTCTTCGGTCGAGCTGCTTACGCTGCGCCGCGAACTGGAAAGCGGTCGTCTGCAAAAAGCCGGCGACAACGCCGCGAAAGTCAAACTGACCCTCGAGGATGGCAGCCAGTACAAGCTCGACGGCAAGCTGGAGTTCTCCGAGGTCTCGGTTGACCAGACCACCGGCTCTGTGACCCTGCGCGCCGTGTTCCCGAACCCTGACCACACCCTTCTGCCGGGCATGTTCGTGCACGCCCAGTTGCAGGCAGGCGTGAACAGCGCCGCGATCCTGGCGCCGCAACAAGGCGTCACCCGCGACCTCAAAGGCATGCCGACCGCGCTGGTCGTAGGTCCCGACAACAAGGTCGAACTGCGTCAGCTCAAGGCTAACCGCACCGTCGGCAACCAATGGCTGATCGAAGACGGCCTGAAGGCCGGCGATCGCCTGATCACCGAAGGCCTGCAATTCGTCAAGCCGGGCATCGAAGTCAAGCCCACTGACGCCACCAACGTCGGCACAAAAAACCCGGCCCCCGCCAAGCCAGCTGAGCAGGCTTCCAGCGGCCAAGGGGAGTAATCCATGTCCAGATTCTTCATCGACCGTCCGATCTTCGCCTGGGTAATCGCCCTGGTGATCATGCTGGTCGGGGCTCTATCGATCCTCAAGTTGCCGATCAACCAATACCCGAGCATTGCACCTCCGGCTATCGCCATTTCCGTGACCTACCCGGGCGCTTCTGCGCAAACCGTGCAGGACACCGTGGTCCAGGTGATCGAGCAGCAGCTAAACGGTATCGACAATTTGCGTTATGTGTCTTCGGAAAGTAACTCCGATGGCACCATGACCATTACCGCGACCTTCGAGCAAGGCACCAACTCCGATACCGCGCAGGTCCAGGTCCAGAACAAGCTGAACCTGGCCACCCCGCTGTTGCCGCAGGAAGTGCAGCAACAAGGTATCCGCGTGACCAAGGCAGTGAAGAACTTCCTGCTGGTCATCGGCGTAGTGTCGCGTGACGGCAGCATGACCAAGGACGACCTGTCCAACTACATCGTGTCCAACATGCAGGACCCGATCTCGCGGACCGCCGGCGTCGGCGACTTCCAGGTATTCGGCTCCCAGTACGCCATGCGCATCTGGCTCGACCCGGCAAAGTTGAACAACTTCAACCTGACCCCGATCGATGTCAAAACCGCCATCGCCGCACAGAACGTCCAGGTCTCGTCCGGCCAGCTCGGCGGCCTGCCCGCCCTGCCCGGCACGCAGCTGAACGCGACGATCATCGGCAAGACCCGCCTGCAGACCGCCGAGCAATTCGAAAAGATCCTGCTCAAGGTCAACAAGGACGGCTCCCAGGTTCGCCTCAGGGATGTCGCCAGCGTCGGCCTGGGTGGTGAGAACTACAGCATCAACGCCCAGTTCAACGGCGCCCCGGCGTCCGGCCTGGCCGTGAAACTGGCCACTGGCGCCAACGCCCTGGATACCGCCAAGGCCCTGCGCACGACCATCGACAACCTTAAGCCGTTCTTCCCCGAAGGGATGGAAGTGGTGTTCCCGTACGACACCACGCCGGTGGTGACCGAATCGATCAAGGGCGTGGTTCACACCCTGGTCGAAGCGGTCGGGCTGGTGTTCCTGGTGATGTTCCTGTTCCTGCAGAACTTCCGCGCCACCATCATCACCACGATGACGGTACCGGTGGTATTGCTCGGTACATTCGGGATCCTCGCGGCAGCCGGTTTCAGCATCAATACCCTGACCATGTTCGGTATGGTGCTGGCCATCGGCTTGCTGGTGGACGATGCCATCGTCGTGGTGGAAAACGTCGAACGGGTGATGAGCGAAGAAGGCCTGTCGCCCAAGGAAGCGACCAAGAAATCCATGGGGCAGATCCAGGGAGCACTGGTCGGTATCGCCCTGGTGCTGTCGGCGGTGCTGTTGCCAATGGCCTTCTTCAGCGGCTCCACCGGTGTGATCTACAAGCAGTTCTCGATCACCATCGTCTCGGCCATGGCCCTGTCGGTACTGGTGGCCCTGATCTTCACGCCGGCGCTCTGCGCCACCATGCTCAAGGCGATTCCCAAGGGCGAGCACCACACCCCGAAACGCGGTTTCTTCGGCTGGTTCAACCGCAACTTCGACCGTGGTGTCAAAAGCTACGAGCGTGGCGTCGGCAGCATGCTGACGCACAAGGCGCCGTACCTGCTGGCCTATATCATCATCGTCGTTGGCATGATCTGGCTGTTCACCCGCATTCCAACCGCGTTCCTGCCGGAAGAAGACCAGGGCGTATTGTTCGCCCAGGTACAGACCCCCGCCGGATCAACGTCCCAGCGCACCCAGGTGGTCGTGGACGAAATGCGTGAATTCCTGCTGCGTCCGGGCAAGGATGGCGGTGAAGGCGACGCGGTGAATTCGGTGTTTACCGTGACCGGCTTCAACTTCGCCGGCCGTGGCCAAAGCTCGGGCATGGCGTTCATCATGCTGCGCCCATGGGAAGACCGTAACGCCGAGAACAGCGTGTTCAAGGTTGCAGCCCGGGCCCAGCAGCACTTCTTCACCTTCCGTGACGCCATGGTGTTTGCCTTCGCGCCACCGGCGGTACTGGAATTGGGTAACGCCACCGGTTTCGACGTGTTCCTGCAGGACCGCGCCGGTATCGGTCACGACAAGCTGATGGAAGCCCGTAACCAGTTCCTCGGCATGGCGGCGCAAAGCAAGATCCTGACTCAAGTGCGTCCGAACGGCTTGAACGATGAGCCGCAATACCAGCTGGAAATCGACGACGAGAAGGCCAGTGCCCTGGGCATTACCATCGCCGACATCAACAACACCCTGTCGATCGCCCTGGGCAGTAGCTACGTCAACGACTTCATCGACCGCGGTCGGGTGAAGAAGGTTTACGTGCAAGGCCAGCCCGGTGCGCGGATGAGCCCTGAGGACTTGCAGAAGTGGTACGTGCGCAACAGCGTCGGCACCATGGTTCCGTTCTCGGCGTTCGCCAAGGGTGAGTGGATCTACGGATCGCCGAAACTGGCCCGTTACAACGGCGTGGAAGCGGTGGAAGTCCTCGGCGCCCCGGCACCGGGTTACTCCACCGGTGAAGCCATGGCCGAAGTCGAGGCCATCGCCAAGAAACTGCCGGCCGGCGTCGGTATTTCCTGGACCGGGTTGTCCTACGAGGAACGTTTGTCGGGTTCGCAAGCGCCTGCGCTGTACGCCTTGTCGTTGCTGATGGTGTTCCTGTGCCTGGCGGCCCTCTATGAAAGCTGGTCGATTCCGATCGCGGTCATGCTGGTGGTACCGCTGGGGATCATCGGTGCGCTGATGGCCACCAGCCTGCGCGGCCTGTCCAATGACGTGTACTTCCAGGTGGGCTTGTTGACGACCATCGGCCTGGCGGCGAAAAACGCCATCCTGATTGTCGAATTCGCCAAGGAACTGCACGAACAAGGGCGCAGCCTGCGCGAGGCGGCCATCGAAGCCTGCCGCATGCGTCTGCGACCCATCATCATGACCTCGCTCGCGTTCGTGCTCGGCGTGGTGCCCCTGGCGATATCCACGGGTGCAGGTTCCGGTAGCCAGCATGCCATCGGTACCGGCGTGATTGGCGGTATGATCACCGCAACCGTTCTGGCGATCTTCTGGGTCCCACTGTTCTTCGTCACCGTGTCGGCCCTGGGTCAGCGTAAAAACGTCGACCAGCAAGACGCCATTGAAACTTCTAAAGAGGCTGGCTAATGAGCAAGTCGCTACTCTCCCTGGCCGTCGCCGCATTCGTGCTTGGTGGCTGCTCGCTGATACCTGACTATCAGCGTCCGGACGCTCCGGTGGCAGATCAATACCCGCAGGGCCAGGCGTATTCGCCAGCCCAGGCACCGGCGCAGGCCGCTGCCGAGCAGGGCTGGAAGCAGTTTTTCCATGACCCGGCGCTGCAGCAGCTGATTCAGCTGTCCCTGGAAAACAACCGCGACCTGCGTGTCGCGGCGTTGAACATCGACGCCTTTGCGGCTCAATACCGCATCTCGCGTGCCGATCTGTTCCCGGCCGTTTCGGCCAACGGTACCGGCAGCCGCCAGCGCTTGCCGGCTGACGCTTCGCAGACCGGCGAGGCCGGTATCACCAGTTCCTACTCGGCCACGGTTGGCATCAGCGCCTATGAACTGGATATGTTCGGTCGGATTCGCAGCCTGAACGAAGAAGCCCTGCAGAAGTACTTCGCCACCGAAGAAGGCCGGCGCAGCACCCAGATCAGCCTGGTGGCCAGCGTGGCCAATGCCTACCTGACCTGGCAGGCCGACAAGGAACTGCTCAAGCTGACCCAGGACACCCTCGCCGCGTTCGAGGAGAGCTACAAGCTCACCGCGCGCAGCAACGAAGTGGGAGTCGCATCGGCCCTGGACCTGGCACAATCGCGCACCTCGGTGGAAAACGCCCGTGCGCAACTGGCCAAGTACACCCGTCAGGTCGCCCAGGATGAAAACAGCCTGGTGCTGCTGCTTGGCACCGGCATCCCGGCCAACCTGCAAGCGGCTAAACCACTGAACGACGACCTGCTGGCCGAAGTGCCACCTGGCCTGCCGTCGGACTTGCTGCAGCGTCGCCCGGACATCCTGCAGGCCGAGTACAACCTCAAGGCCGCCAACGCCAACATCGGCGCGGCGCGGGCAGCGTTCTTCCCGAGCATCAGCCTGACGGCCAACGCCGGGACCCTCAGCCCGGACCTGTCCGGCCTGTTCAAGGGTGGCTCGGGCACCTGGCTGTTCCAGCCGCAGATCAACCTGCCGATCTTCAACGCCGGCAGCCTGCGTGCCAGCCTGGATTATTCGAAAATCCAGAAAGACATTGGCGTGGCGAACTACGAGAAGTCCATCCAGACCGCCTTCCAGGAAGTCGCCGACGGCCTGGCCGCGCGCCAGACCTACGTCCAGCAGTTGCAGGCGCAGCAGGACTTCGTCAACGCCAACCAGGACTACTACCGCCTGGCCGAGCGTCGTTACCGCATCGGTGTCGACAGCAACCTGACCTTCCTCGATGCCCAGCGTCAGCTGTTCAGTGCCCAACAGGCATTGATCACCGACCGTCTGGCGCAACTGGTCAGCCAGGTCAACCTGTACAAGGCCCTGGGCGGTGGCTGGAATGAACAGACGGCGAAGAACGAGCCGCTAAAAGAAGAAGCGCCGAAGTTGAAATTATTCTGATAGTAGTAAAACCAATAAGCCCACCGATGGTGGGCTTATTGGTATGGCGGCCAAAGATCATATACATCGCCGGCATCTGAGCCTGATAACTTGCCGAATGACATACAGCTGCCGGTAAACCCCTCAAATTCACATTCCACATCCACGCTATCTAGCAATTAAAATATACAGCCCACCTAGAGCGAGTCGGCGAAGCCTTTTTCGTTAAAATACTTATCGGCACATGATTACAACAGGCCAATCACTTGCGCACCTTGGCACTCACAGCGAACTCAGGGCAATGCACATATACGATTTCCGTTGGATCTGCGGAATTTACAATCTTAAAATCAAATTTACCGGCTACTTTTAATTCACCTCCAGCTTCAATCAAGGTCGTAAAAGTGATATTTCCTGACGTGTAATATCCAAAACCCATAAACTCTTTAATTTCACAATATGCCTCCACTGCATCTGGATCTGAGGAGATTGCGTATTCTGTATCCACTAAAAGATCCAGATTCGAACCAAACTCTAAATTCGCTTCACCACCCGCTCCTGAATTTGAGGCCTTCAGCAAAAAATTACCAGGAGTCCAGGAAAGAAAATCAATATCACCAAAATTGATCCGACGCTCTATATCACCTTTTTTAATGGTTGTTCTAATTCCTCCGACTCCCGGATTATGATCTTTCGCCCCACTAATGGCAGCCTTGCCTTGTTCTTCTTTTTCGATACCCATGACCACGCCCTCTATTAAATAATAGTTAAAAACACAACAACCACAAAGGCGAGCGTATTCCTTGATCAGGATCAAAACAACTGTCATAAGTGACAGCGCGACAAACAAAAAAGTAATATATACCTGATATCTATAGCGAAGAATTTTCCAATAACACCACCGCCCTTCTCCCTCCTGCCTGAAATAACGCCATTCATTTTCGTTCGATAATCGCCCAAAATTCACCCCTCACAATTGAACTATCTAGTTAATTCACCGCACCATTCCATCTCAGACCAATAACAATCAGGATCCACACCGTGCCCCAGCGCCCTGCCCTTCCCGGCTGATCCCGTTCCGCTATCACCCGATCCGAATCTTCAAATGCAGCCTCAGGTTGCGGCACATCCTGTTGCATCCACAACAATTAGAGAGACCCGAGCCCATGACGCCTTCCACCGCGCATTATTTCCTCCCAAGCTTGATCGCCGTCGCCTTGACCGCAACCGCAACTACCGTGACCGCCGAAGAGCCGGGTTTTGTCGAGGGCGCCAAGGTCAACCTGAACCTGCGCAACTTCTACATCAACCGCAATTTCACCAACCCGACCAAGGCCCAAGGCAAGGCCGAAGAGTGGACGCAAAGCTTCATCCTCGATGCCAAGTCCGGCTTTACCCAGGGCACCGTCGGTTTCGGCATGGATGTGCTGGGCCTGTACTCGGTGAAACTCGATGGCGGCAAAGGTACTGGCGGTACCCAACTGCTGCCGCTGGACAGTGACGGCCGCCCGGCCGACAACTTCGGTCGCACCAACGTGGCGTTCAAGGCCAAGCTGTCGCAGACCGAAGCGAAAGTGGGCGAATGGATGCCGGTGCTGCCGATCCTGCGTTCGGACGACGGTCGTTCCCTGCCGCAAACCTTCCGCGGCGGCCAACTCACCTCGAAGGAAATCGACGGCCTGACGCTGTACGGCGGTCAGTTCCGCCAGAACAGCCCGCGCGACGACAGCAGCATGGGCGACATGTCGATGACCGGCAAAGCCGCGTTCACCTCCGACCGTTTCAACTTCCAGGGCGGCGAGTACCTGTTCAACGATAAACGCACCCAGATCGGTGTGTGGAACGCCGAACTGAAGGACATCTACAGCCAGCAATTCATCAGCCTGACCCACAGCCAACCCATCGGCGCCTGGACCCTCGGCGCCAACCTCGGTTACTTCTACGGCAAGGATGACGGCAGCGCCCGAGCCGGCGAGCTGGACAACAAAACCATGTACGGCCTGTTCTCGGCCAAGTACGGCGGCAACACCTTTTACGTCGGCCTGCAGAAACTTACCGGCGACAGCCCGTGGATGCGGGTCAACGGCACCAGCGGCGGTACCCTGGCCAACGACAGCTACAACTCCAGCTACGACAACGCCCGGGAAAAATCCTGGCAAGTGCGCCACGACTACAACTTCGTTGCCCTCGGCGTGCCGGGCCTGACCCTGATGAACCGCTACATCAGCGGCGATAACGTGCACACCGGCACGATCACCGATGGCAAGGAATGGGGGCGTGAAAGTGAACTGGGCTACACCGTGCAGAGTGGTGCGCTGAAAGACCTGAATGTGAAGTGGCGCAACTCGACGATGCGCCGCGACTACAGCAACAACGAGTTTGATGAGAACCGCGTGATCATCAGCTATCCGATCAGCCTGCTCTAAACCTCTGCTGCCTGATCGTTCCCACGCTCTGCGTGGGAATGCAGCCCGGGACGCTCCGCGTCCCTTCCCTTCCAAAGCCGAACGCAGAGCGTCCGTTGAGGCATTCCCACGCAGAGCGTGGGAACGATCAATCGCGGGGGATCACTCCCGCGATTCAACCCCCAACTCATCCCACACCGACTCAGCCAGGTGGAACGTCGCATTGGCTGCCGGAATCCCGCAGTAGATCGCGCTCTGCATGATCACTTCCTTGATCTCGCTACGGCTCACGCCATTGTTGGCGGCGGCGCGCAGGTGCAGTTTGAGTTCGCCCTCGCGGTTCATGCCGATCAGCATGGCGATGGTGATCAGGCTGCGGGTGTGACGCGGCAGGCCCGGACGGGTCCAGATGTCGCCCCAGGCGTGGCGGGTGATCATTTCCTGGAACTCCGAGTTGAACTCGGTCAGGGTGGTCAGGCTGCGATCGACATGGGCATCGCCCAGAACAGCGCGACGGACCTTCATGCCCTCGTCGTAACGTTGTTTCTCGTCCACGGAATTCCCCTCAACGAGCCGTCAGGAAGGCCAGCACGCGGTCGCTGAAATCAGCGCCGGCCTGGACGTTGGACAAGTGCGCGGCATAGAACTCGGCGTACTCGGCACCCGGCACGTGCTCCTGGATGAAGTGCCCGCCGGACGGCGGCGTGACCGCATCCTGGGTGCCGGCGATCACCAGCAGCGGCGCCTTGATCGAGGACAACTGATCGCGGAAATCGGCATCGCGCACCGCCGCACAGTTGGCCGCATAGCCTTCAGGCGATGTCGCCGCCAGCATGTCGGTAATCTGCTTGGCCGCCGCCGGGTTGGCTTCGGAGAAGTCCGGGGTGAACCAGCGTGCAATCGAGGCATCGCGCAAGGCGACCATCGCTGCCTGACCGTCACGCAACACCGTTTCGATACGCGGGTTCCAGATCGACGGATCGCCGATTTTCGCCGCCGTGTTGCACACGATCAGCTTATTCAGACGTTCGCCGGCGTTGATCCCCAGCCACTGGCCGATCAGGCCGCCCATGGACAGGCCGCAGAAATGTGCGCGTTCGATGTGCAAGGCATCCAGCAGTGCCAATACGTCACGGCCCAGTTGTTCGATGCTGTAAGGGCCCGGTGTCACCAACGATTGGCCGTGGCCGCGGGTGTCGAAACGCAGCACACGAAAGTGCTCCGTGAACGCCGGAATCTGCGCGTCCCACATGTGCAGGTCGGTGCCCAGCGAGTTGGACAGCACCAGCACCGGCGCATCGACCGGCCCATCAAGTTGCGGCCCTTGAATTTGGTAGTGCAGTTCGCCATCGGCGAGTTTTACGAAAGCCACAGCAGTCTCCTTCAGGCAGTCATTGCAGAGTGTTCAGCCACCGCTCGCTCGACCCAGGTACGGGCCTGACCGAGATAATGGGCGGGGTCCAGCAGATGATCGAGTTCAGTGGCCGACAGCTCGGCAGTCACTTGCGGTTCGTCACCAAGTACGGCACGCAAATGGCGTTGTTCGGCGACGGCGCGTTTGCAGCATTGTTCCAGCAGGTGATGCGCGGTGTCGCGGCCGACCCGTTGTGCGAGGACGATGCTCACCGCTTCGGCGAGCACCAGGCCCTGGGTCAGGTCGAGATTGCGGGCCATGCGTTCGGCGTCCACTTCCAGGCCGCCTGTGACCAGCAGCGCCTGCTTGAGACTGCCGGACACCAGGCAGCAAATTTCCGGCAGGGTTTCCCACTCGGCATGCCAAAGCCCCAGGCTGCGCTCGTGCTCCTGCGGCATGGCGCTGAACAGTGTCGACAGCAGGCCTGGCACGCGAGTCGCCGCGCCAATCAGCACCGCCGCGCCGACTGGATTGCGTTTATGCGGCATGGTCGAAGAGCCACCCTTGCCCGGCGCCGAAGGCTCGAACACCTCGGCGGCTTCGGTTTGCATCAGCAAGCTGATATCGCGACCGAGCTTGCCGAGACTACCGGCGATCAATCCGAGCACCGAGCCAAACTCCACCAGGCGATCGCGCTGAGTGTGCCAGGGTTGGTCGGGCAAGCTCAGTTGCAGCTCTTCGGCCAACGCCTGGGCAATCGGCATCGCCTGTTCACCGAGGGCCGCGAGGGTTCCGGAGGCGCCACCGAATTGCAGCACCAGCAGACGCGGCCTGAGCTCTTGCAGACGTTGACGGCTGCGGGTGACGGCGCCCAGCCAACCGGCGATTTTCATGCCGAGGGTCACCGGCGTCGCATGTTGCAACCAGGTGCGCCCGGCCAGTGGCGTGGCGACATGACGTTGGGCCTGGGTGGCGAGGGTGTCGCCCAGTTGCGCCAGATCGCTGTCGATCAATTCCAGCGCCCGGCGCAATTGCAACACCAGGCCGCTATCCATTACATCCTGGCTGGTGGCGCCCAGATGCACGTAGCGTTCGGCTTGCGCATCGCTCGCGGCGATTTGCTTGCCCAGCGCCTTGACCAACGGGATCGCCGAATTACCCGCCGTGGCAATTGCCTCGCCGAGGGCGGCAAAATCGTAATGCCCGGCCTGGCACGCCGCTTCAATCGGTGCCACCGCGGTAGGCGGAATCACGCCGACCCGCGCTTCGGCCCGGGCCAGCGCCGCTTCGAAATCGAGCATGGCCTGGACCCGGCCCTGATCGCAGAACACTTCGCGCATATCGCTGGCAGTGAAATAGGCATCGAACAATTGATTGCCCGGTCGCTCGTTCATAAACAGTCCCTGGAGGCGCGGGCCGCTCAGGCCCGAGGATGTGGATCAAAGGTCGTTTTCTAGATACTTCGCATGCTTGGGCAGACGCAGGCTGAACAGGAACGCTATCGCCATCATCAACGTCACGTACCAGTAGAAGGAGTTTTCCATGCCGACTGCCTTGAGGCTCAGGGCAACATATTCCGCCGAACCGCCGAAGATTGCATTCGCCACCGCGTAAGCCAGGCCAACACCCAGTGCACGCACCTCAGGCGGGAACATTTCGGCTTTTACCAGACCGCTGATCGAGGTGTAGAAACTGACGATCGCCAGCGCCAGGGTAATCAGCACGAAGGCCAGGAATGGACTGGTGACGCTTTTCAGGCTGAGCAGTATCGGCACGGTGCACAGCGTGCCGAGTGCGCCAAACCACAGCATCGAGTTCCGGCGGCCGATCTTGTCCGAGAGCATGCCGAAGATCGGCTGCATGCACATATAAAGGAACAGTGCGCCGGTCATGATGTAGCTGGCGGTCTTGGCGTGCATGCCGGCGGTGTTCACCAGGTATTTCTGCATGTACGTGGTGAAGGTGTAGAAAATCAGCGAGCCGCCGGCGGTGTAACCGAGCACGGTGATGAACGCGGCTTTATGGTCGCGGAACAACGCGCGAATGCTGCCGGCGTCCTTGTTTTCGCGCATTTCCTTGCTGGTGGTTTCTTTCAGCGAACGACGCAGGTACAGCGAAACCAAGGCCGCCATGGCACCGACCACGAACGGAATCCGCCAGCCGTAGGCACGCAAGTCATCCTCGGTGAGGAACTGTTGCAGGACCACCACCAACGACACCGCCAGCAACTGCCCGCCGATCAGGGTCACGTACTGGAACGAGGCGAAGAAACCGCGCTGGCCCTTGAGGGCGACTTCGCTCATGTAGGTAGCGGTGGTGCCGTATTCGCCGCCCACCGACAGGCCCTGGAGCAAACGGGCGAACAGCAACATGATCGGGGCCCAGACCCCGATGTCCTTGTAGGTGGGCAGGCAGGCGATGAGCAACGAACCGAAGCACATCATCAGAATCGATATCAGCATCGAATTCTTGCGCCCGTGCTTGTCTGCGAGACGGCCGAAAATCCAGCCGCCAATCGGACGCATCAGGAACCCGGCGGCAAAGACGCCCGCTGTGTTGACCAACTGCACCGTGGGGTTGTCGGACGGGAAAAAGGCTGGCGCGAAATAGATCGCGCAGAAGGCGTAGACGTAGAAGTCGAACCATTCGACGAGGTTGCCCGACGATGCGCCGACGATGGCGAAGATCCGCTTGCTGCGTTCTTCGCCTGTGTAGAGCGCTGCAGGAGCCGTAGTTGGGGTTGTCATTGTTTTGTTCACTCAATGGGGACAGTGAGAGTCTAGACACACTTTGTAACAGTCCCGTTCCGCAGATGGATCACCAACACGATTCCCTTGTAGGAGCGAGCCTGCTCGCGAAGAGGCCGCTCCATTCAACATCCATGTCGACTGTCAGTCCGCTTTCGCGAGCAGGCTCGCTCCCACAGGGATTTACGGCGTTCTCAATAATCGAAGAACACCGTCTCGGCATCAGTGCCCTGCAGAATCACATTCCACTGATAAACACCGCTGGCATCCTGCTTGGCCAGCAAGGTGCTGCGGCGCTCGGCCGGAACGCATTCGAGCAACGGGTCGTCCACGTTGGCCGGTTCGCCATCGAAGTAGATCCGCGTCAGCAAGTGCTTTACCAAACCACGGGCAAACACCAGCACCACCAGGTGCGGCGCCTGGGTCGTGCCCTTGAGACCTTCAACCGTGCCCGGCTTGATGGTGGTAAAGCGGAAACGCCCTTCGGCGTCCACCGGCACCCGGCCAAAGCCTTCGAAGTTCGGGTCCAGGGGTTTGTCCTGATCGTCTTCAGGGTGGTCGTACTTGCCGGCGGCGTTGGCCTGCCAGACTTCCAGCATCGCGTCGTTGACGACATCACCGTTGCCATCGACCACTTGCCCGGTGATCGCCACGCGCTCGCCCAGGGTTTGTTCGACGGTCAGGTTTTCGCGATTAAGCCAGGTCAGGCCGATATGGTAGTAAGGCCCTACGGTGTGGGACGTGGTCGCAGTCAGCGTCATCTTATTTCTCCATCGGCGTGGCGTCGCGGCCACGCAATACGATGTCCCAGCGATAACCGAGGGCGTAGGAAGGGATGGTTTTTTCCAGATCGAAACTGGCGATCAAACGCTCCTTGGCACTGGTATCGGGCACGCAGTTGTAGATCGGGTCGTACGCCAGCAGCGGGTCCCCGGGGAAATACATCTGCGTGACCAGGCGCGTCAGGATGCTCGGCCCGAACAGCGAGAAATGGATGTGCGCCGGACGCCAGGCGTTGTGGTGGTTACCCCATGGATACGCGCCGGGCTTGATGGTCTGGAACTGGTACCAGCCATCGGCATCGGTCACGGTACGGCCGGTGCCGGTGAAGTTCGGGTCCAGCGGTGCATCGTGCAGGTCCCGGGGATGGTTGTAGCGTCCGGCGGCGTTGGCTTGCCAGATCTCCACCAGGATCCCCGGCACCGGCAGACCGTTTTCATCCAGCACACGGCCGTGGATGATGATGCGCTCACCCTGAGGCTGCCCTTCGTGCTGGGCGGTCAGGTCGTTGTCCTTCTCGTTGATGCGCTCGACACCCACGGTAGGACCGGTGATTTCCGACAACGAGTGCGGCAAGAACACTAGCGGCTTGGACGGCGAGCGCAGGTTGGTGGATTGATAGGTCGGGTGCAGGTAGGCAGGCTGGGTGCCTTCCTGCGGGCGACGGTAACCAGGCTTGTCAGTCATGAAACATTCCTCAGTTCTTATAAGTCTTTTCGAGCGCGTCAGACGCGCTCGATCGCCAGGGCCAGACCCTGGCCGACACCGACGCACATGGTCGCCAGACCTTTTTTGCCACCGTTTTTTTCCAGCTGATGCAGGGCTGTCAAAACCAGTCGTGCACCGCTCATGCCCAACGGATGCCCCAAGGCAATGGCACCACCGTTCGGGTTGACTTGAGGTGCGTCGTCCGCCAGCCCCAGTTCACGCAGTACCGCCAGGCCTTGGCTGGCGAACGCTTCGTTGAGTTCGATGACGTCGAAATCGCTGACCGCCACACCCAGGCGTTCGGTCAACTTGCGCACCGCTGGCACCGGGCCAATACCCATCACCCGAGGTGCAACACCGGCGCTGGCCATGCCCAATACTTTGGCGCGAGCGGTCAGACCGTGCTTTTTCACCGCTTCGGCCGAGGCCAGGATCAAGGCCGCCGCGCCGTCGTTCACACCGGAAGCGTTGCCGGCGGTGACGGTTTTGTCCGGGCCATTGACCGGTTTGAGTTTGGCCAGGGTTTCCAGGGACGTGTCGGCGCGCGGATGCTCATCCTGGCTGACCACTGTTTCACCCTTCTTGTGGGCAATGCGCACTTCGACGATTTCTTCGGCGAAAAAGCCCGCGGCTTGCGCGGCAGCGGTGCGTTGCTGGCTGCGCAGGGCGAAAGCGTCCTGATCTTCACGGGACACTTGATAATCGTCGGCGACGTTGTCGGCGGTCTGCGGCATCGCATCCACACCGTACTGGGCCTTCATCAACGGGTTGATGAAGCGCCAGCCAATGGTAGTGTCTTCCAGCTTCATGTTGCGCGAGAACGCGGCGTCCGCCTTGCCCATCACGAACGGCGCGCGGGACATCGATTCGACGCCACCCGCAATCGCCAGCTCCATTTCACCACTGGCGATGGCGCGGAACGCGGTACCGATGGCATCCATGCCCGAAGCGCACAGGCGATTAAGGGTCACGCCGGGAATGGTTTCCGGCAGACCCGCCAACAGCAGCGCCATGCGCGCCACGTTGCGGTTGTCTTCACCGGCCTGGTTGGCACAGCCGAGGAACACCTCGTCCACTGCATTCCAGTCCACCGACGGGTTGCGCTCCATCAAGGCCTTGATCGGCACGGCGGCCAGGTCGTCGGCGCGAACCGCCGACAAGCCTCCGCCGAAACGGCCGATGGGGGTACGAATCGCGTCGCAGATATAAACTTCACGCATCATGCTTCTCCTGGGGTTTGGCCGTGGGCGGCTGCGGTGCGGGCTTCCAGATCACGCAGCGCGGTCAGCTCGACTTCGGTCGGCTCGGCAGTGGTGTCGACGCTATCGGCAAAGCGGATCGGCCAACCGGTCGCCGCGACCACTTGCTCGCGGGTCACGCCCGGGTGCAGTGCGGTGACCACGAACTCGTGGGTGTCGGCTTCCGGCTCCATGATGCACAAGTCGGTAATGATTCCCACTGGACCGGCGCCCGGCAGGCCCAGACGCTTGCGTGAATCACCACCCTCGCCATGGCCGACCGAAGTGATGAAATCGAGTTTGTCGACGAACGAACGCGACGACTGCTTGAGAATGATCAGCACGCTCTTGGCGGAACCAGCAATCTCCGGCGCGCCACCGGCACCCGGCAGACGCACTTTCGGTGCATGGTAATCACCGACCACGGTGGTGTTGATGTTGCCGAAACGGTCGACTTGCGCAGCGCCGAGGAAACCGACGTCGATACGCCCGCCCTGCAGCCAGTAGCGGAAAATCTCACCGGTCGGGACCACGGTATCAGCGGTTTCCGCCAGTTCACCATCACCGATCGACAGTGGCAGTACGCTCGGCTTGGCGCCGATTGGGCCCGATTCGTAGATCAGGACCACGTCCGGCGAGGACGTCAGGCGCGCCAGGTTGGCCGCTTTCGACGGCAGGCCGATACCCACGAAGCACACAGAACCGTTCTTCAGCCTGCGGGCGGCAGCCACGGTCATCATTTCATTGGTGGTGTAAGTCATTACTTCGCCTCCGAAGCGGCGGCCAGTTTGGCCTGGAACTCGCTGAAGTCAGCGCTGCCATGGATGTACTCGTTGATCCATGCAGTGAAGGTTTCACGGTCGCGGGCAATCGGGTCCCAGGCCTGGTAGAAACGGTTGTCCCGCTCGTTGTAACCATGGGCGTAGGACGGATGCGCGCCACCAGGGACGTGGCAAACCGCGCTCAGGGCCCAGGTGGGCAGGACACAGGAGTTCATCGGTGCGTTCAGGTCGTCGACGATTTCCTCAACGGTGACGATGCAGCGCTTGGCAGCCAGCGCGGCTTCTTTCTGCACGCCGAGAATGCCCCACAACAGCACGTTGCCCTTGCGGTCGGCTTTTTGCGCGTGAATCACGGTGATATCCGGGCGTACCGAAGGCACGGCGGCGAGCACTTCACCGGTGAACGGGCAGGTGACGGACTTGATCAGTGGGTTGACTTTCGGCAGGTCAGAACCGGCGTAGGCACGCAGCACCGCGAACGGCAGCCCGGAAGCGCCGGCAACATAGGCGTTAGCCAGGTCGGCGTGACTGTGTTCTTCAATTTCCAGGGGATGGGGCCACTGCTTCTCGACGGCGTCACGCAGACGATGCAACGAACCGACACCCGGGTTGCCGCCCCAGGAGAAAATCAGCTTGCGCGCACAACCGGCACCGATCAACTGGTCGTAGATCAGGTCGGGGGTCATCCGCACCAGGGTCAGGTCTTTCTTGCCCTGGCGAATGATTTCGTGACCCGCCGCTGTCGGGATCAGATGGGTAAAGCCTTCGAGTGCGACCGTATCGCCGTCGTTCACGAATTGCTTTACCGCGTCGTGCAGCGAAAGAATTTCAGCCATCGGGGCAGGCTCCCGTTTGTTATTAACCAACTGATAAAAAGGCGCCGATGCGCAGCGCCGGAGTGGTTAAAGATTAAGCGCGTGCCCCACACCAAACAATCCGATAATCGACTGAGTGTTCGTTTATCGAACACATTGTTGTCAGGCTACCGTTTTGTCTTGCCTATGATCGTTCCCACGCTCTGCGTGGGAATGCAGCCCGGGACGCTCCGCGTCCCTGCCGAAGCGGACGCAGAGCGCAGGAACGATCAAGGTAAAATGTCAGGTCGCATCCGCATGACTGACCACACCCTTGATCACCACTGCCGCAGTCGCCAAAGCCGCCGGAATCACCAGTGCCGTCAGCACTTGCTCGAAATTCCAGCCCAGTCCCAGCAGTGTCGCGCCCATCCATGCACCGAGGATCGCGCCGAAGCGGCCAATCCCGAGCATCCATGACACCCCGGTGGCACGCCCTTGAGTCGGATAAAACCGCGCCGCCAGCGAAGGCATCGCCGATTGCGCACCGTTGACACACATGCCCGCCACCAACACCAGGGTCGCCAGTAAGGTGATATTGCCCAGGCTCTGCCCTACCGCGTAGGCAAACACCCCGGCCAACAGATAGAAAGTACCGATGACCTTGTGCGGATTGAAGCGATCCATGGCCCAGCCAACGCCCACCGCGCTCAACACCCCGCCGAACTGGAACAGCGCGCCTATGAACGCGGCCTGCTCCATGCTCGCACCGCTGTCGCGCATCAGGGTCGGCAGCCAGCTGGTCAGCAGGTAAACGATCACCAGGCCCATGAAGTAGGTCAGCCATAGCAGCAAGGTGCCGACGCTGTAGGTGCCGGAGAAGATCACGGCAAACACGTTGCGCGCCTTCACGGTTTTCTGTTCCGGCACGCTGAAGCTCGATGCCTGGGCCACCACCTTCGGGTCGATGGGTGCCAGTGTCTTGCGTACTTTGTCGGTGCCGCGATTACGCACGACCAGAAAACGCGCCGATTCCGGTAGCCAGATCAGCAACACGACGCCGAGGATCAACGGCAGGATCCCGCCGATCAACAGCAAGCTATGCCAGCCGAACGCGGGGATCAGCTTGGCCGAAATGAATCCGCCACCGGCCATGCCCAGGTTGAAGCCGCAGAACATGCTGGTCACCAGCAGGGATTTCTTGCGCTCCGGGGTGTACTCCGACAACAGGGTCGTGGCGTTGGGCATGCCCGCGCCCAAGCCGAGGCCGGTCAGGAAGCGCAATACCAGCAACTGGTCGACGTTGGTGCTGTAGGCCGAAGCCAGGCTGAAGGCACCGAACAGCAGCACAGCCCCGACCAGAACGACCTTTCGCCCAAACCGGTCAGCCAGCGGCCCGGAGCCCAACGCCCCGAAGACCATGCCGATCAGCGCCGCACTCATCACCGGGCCAAGGCTGGCGCGATCGATACCCCAATCCTGGGACAGGGCGGGCGCGATGAAGCCCATCGCCGCTGTATCGAGACCATCGAGGAAGACAATCAGGAAACACAGGATCACCACTCGCCACTGATAACGCGAAATGGGTTGGGCATTGATGAAGGACTGCACGTCGAGGCAGTTACCTACAGCAGACTGGGGCTGGTTCATTATTTTTTTTCCACGCAAAGAACGCAGTCGAACAGATATCAACCTCTAACGAGGCTGTCACGAGAAAGGGGGAGCCGGGATCAGGTGATCGAGCTCCGGCAAAATAACCGGGGAGAACGGCGACAGTCAGGGAATGTGCGCATGGGTGCCTCTTCTCATTATTATGGGGTCGTCGTCCGGAGCCGGATCGAGATCGCCAGCGCCGGGTGGCGCTGGCGCGACATTAATGAGGCAAGGGAAAGAGCGTCAATTCGTCAAACGCGAGTCTGTGCGATTATCGAACAGCTTAGGAAAACAGCTGGGTACTGAGGTCACGACTGGCACTCAGCAGGCCGGGCAGGAAACGCTGCTCGAGCTCGCTGCGGCTAACCCGACCGGCGTGGGTACTGACGTTGAGAGCCGCGACCACCTGGCCGGAAGCGTCGTATACCGGGACGGCGATCGAACGTAGCCCCTGCTCGAGCTCTTGATCGACGATGCACCAACCCTGCTGACGTACTTCCTGCAGGCATTCGAGCAAGGCTTGGGGGGTATGAATGGTTCGACTGGTCTTGGCTTGCAGGTCGGCGTGGTCGAGATACTCGCGCAATGAACTGTCATCGAGGGCGGCGAGCAGGATCCTGCCCATCGACGTGCAATAGGCCGGCAGGCGCCCGCCCACCGAAAGGTCGACCGAAATCAGGCGCTGGGTGGTCGCCGAACGCGCGATATATAAAATGTCATCGCCTTCCAGGGTAGCCATGTTGCAGGCCTCGTGGAGTTGCTCGCTCATGCGGTCCAGGTAGGGTTGCGCAGAAACCGCCAGCGGCGTCGAGGACACATAGGCATGGCCCAGGGTCAGGACTTTGGGCAACAACGAATACGTTCGGCCATCGGTCGTGGCATAACCGAGTTTGATCAGCGTGTGCAGGCAACGTCGCACGGCGGCGCGGGGAATTTCCGTACGATGGCTGATCTGCGCAATGGTCAAGTGCCGCTTGCGCTCCTGGAAGGCTTGCACCACGGCCAGTCCACGCGCCAGCGAGGTCATGAAATCCGGATCACCGGTCAGGGCCTGGATGCGCTTGGCGGGTGAAGCGACGATCGGCGGTGCCACTGAAGCGAAGGAGTTGCGCAGTTGATCGTTCATACAAGGTCCTTTTCCCGGACGGATCGGCGAGCTATTACAGGGCACTGGGTGCAGGGTATACAAGCCCGACTCGGTATCATCGGGCGATTATCGAACCATTGCGCGATAATCGCAACCGATGCTGCTCACGACGCAATCGCCCATGCAGCCATCGATACAAGTTTTTTTGTGCAAGCGCTGCAGACTTCATGACGCAATGTAACTGTCTTAAGTTGTGCGACTTAATGACGTCAGAAAGACATCACCGTAGTGTGGCATCCTCCTATGCCCTAGTTGCCAGTTACGGTTATGGGTAAAAAACAATCACACATCAAGATCCACTTTTAACTCTCTCGTGATAGTGTTCTGTAAATCGCTCGCTATAATGTAGTTCAGTAGCCATTCGGATTTTTATTGGCCGATACCGCTACCCGGTGGCGCGATGTTCCATCGCCGCTCTCCACAGCAAGCACCTGACGCCGACTGCATCCGCATCGCGCCAACGCGCTCGCTGAAACAGGATCTGATGCTACGTCAGCTGTTTATCTCTGGTGCCGTGGCCGCCTGCAACATGGAAGTAATGATCGCCCTGTCGTAAACGCGATGCCTGCAAAGGCTTTTTGCATTCGATGCGTGCGGTCAATACATCAGGTGCAGTGCGTTTCACCAGAACTCATCTCATCTCAATCAGGTAGCACCGTGACAAAAGACGAACTGCGCGCGGAACTTGAGCGCCAGGAACAACGTTACAAGGAAGTTTACGGCGGGGAAGTCACCACCTACGCCGCCCAGCCAGAACCGGAACGCAAGCCATGGCGCAAACGCGCCACCGTTCAGGATCAGGTTTTCAAGCAAGAACTGGAAAAAATGGAAAAGGAACTCAAAGCCGAGGAGCCATGAAGGCCTGGGCTTGAATGCCTGCCGGGGTCTGCGTTGCATCCGTTAAAAGCGGAATGTATAGATATTGCCTTTTGCGCCCGCTACGAGCGGGCAGCGGCCGCCTTGCCCACCGGACGAGGTCGAAGGCTCGAATCTGACCCTTTTTTCAGAAATTTCATACAAGCATGCTCACCCCCCCTTCAGGTGAGGCAAACCCCTGTGCCTGCGGGCTTCTCAAAGAAATTCAATCACTTGCAAAACCCTGTAATTCACGGGGGTTATCGGCACCGTTGCAAAATAATTCGTTGAAGAATGTTACCGATGAGCAGCAAGTGCATCGATTTCCAGTCTTTTCTGGCATAATCGCGCCCCCTTATGACCGGGTCAGAAAACCTTCATGATCGATTTATTCAGCGGACTGGATGCTTGGGTGCTTGTGAGCCTCTTGCTCGCCCTGGCTTTTGTCCTCGCCTTCGAGTTCATCAATGGATTTCATGACACCGCTAACGCGGTAGCCACTGTTATCTACACCAAAGCCATGCCCCCACATCTGGCGGTGTTCTTTTCCGGTGTGTTCAATTTCCTCGGCGTATTGCTCGGTGGCGTGGGCGTGGCGTATGCCATTGTTCACCTGCTACCGGTTGAACTGCTGATCAACGTGAACACCGGCCACGGCCTGGCAATGGTTTTCTCGCTGCTCGCGGCGGCCATCACCTGGAACCTGGGCACTTGGTACTTCGGTATCCCGGCCTCCAGCTCCCACACGCTGATCGGTTCGATCCTCGGCGTAGGCCTGGCCAATGCCTTGATCAACGATATTGCGTTGGCCGACGGGGTGAACTGGCAGAAGGCGATCGATATCGCCATGTCGCTGGTGTTCTCGCCGATGGCAGGCTTCCTGATTGCCGCGCTGATTTTGATCGGCCTTAAATGGTGGCGTCCGCTGTCGAAGATGCACAAGACGCCGGAACAGCGCCGCAAGATCGACGACAAGAAACACCCGCCGTTCTGGAACCGCCTGGTGCTGGTGATCTCCGCCATGGCCGTGAGCTTCGTGCACGGTTCTAACGATGGCCAGAAAGGTATCGGCCTGATCATGCTGGTGCTGATCGGTATCGTACCGGCGCAATTCGTGCTCGACCTGAACAGCACCACCTACCAGATCGAACGCACCCGCGATGCCACCTTGCACTTGAGCCAGTTCTACAAGCGCAATGCCGACTCCCTGGGCGAGTTCCTGGCACTGGGCAAAAGTGTCGAAGGCGATCTGCCGGAGAAATTCCGATGCAACCCGCAGCAGACCGAACCGACCATCGACGCTCTGCTTGGCACCCTCAAAGGTGTATCTGACTACCACTCGCTGTCGTCGGAAAGCCGCATCGAAGTACGCCGTTACCTGCTGTGCCTGGACGACACGGCGAAGAAAGTCAGCAAGTTGCCAATCCTGGGCGCCCGTGAAAAGGCTGACCTCGACAAGCTGCGCAAGGACCTGACCACCACCACCGAATACGCTCCGTTCTGGGTCATTCTGGCGGTCGCCCTGGCCTTGGGCCTGGGTACCATGGTTGGCTGGAAACGCGTGGTGCTGACCATCGGCGAGAAGATCGGCAAGCAAGGCATGACCTATTCCCAAGGCATGTCGGCGCAGATCACCACGGCGAGCCTGATCGGCATGGCCAACATCTTCAGCCTGCCAGTGTCCACCACCCACGTCCTGTCCTCGGGCGTGGCCGGCACCATGGTCGCCAACAAAAGCGGCCTGCAAGGCGGCACCGTCAAGACCATCCTGCTGGCCTGGGTATTGACCCTGCCAGCCACGGTCGCCCTGTCGGCCGGCCTGTTCTGGCTGGCGTCGAAGGCACTGGGTAGCTGATACGCAGTCGTACGAAAAAAGGCGCGCTCCGTGAGGACCGCGCCTTTTTTATTACCGCTGCTTTCGTTCAATCACCACTGTTCCAATGTGGGAGCGAGCCTGCTCGCGAAAGCGACTAACCTGTCGCCATTTTCATTGCGACGACCTCCGTCTTCGCGAGCAGGCTCGCTCCCACATTGGGCTTGCTACGTCTCGACAGGAATCGCAGACAAAAAAAAGGGCAACCGAAGTTGCCCAAAATGCCTTGCGTGCTCATTGCATCCAGAAAGACCTACGGTTTTTTGCGCTTGTGCGAGTCTTTCCAGATAAAGAATCCGAACCCTGCAAAAAACACCAACATGAGGCTGACGGTCAGCACTCCGGCGATCACCACGTTGTCGAAAAACATGACGCGTCTCCTGCAGTTGCCCTGTTGCGATGGAGCCAAGGTAACCATTTGGGCAGGAGAGAATATTGACCGGGATCAATGTTGCCCGGGACCGGGCATAGAAGGAGGGAAAAACTGACCTGCATCAATCGATGCAGGGGGATTCAACGCTTTTTCGGTTTGTTCTTCGGCTTTTTCTTCGCCTTGCCCAACGGCATGGCCTGCTCGAACGCCTGGCGCACTTCATTCAGGCGCTTGTCGTTGAGATCGTGGACACGCTTGGCGCGTTCGGCATTAAGGTCGATCAGCTTGTCATCTTGGCTCATGGCGTCAGTGCATCGCTTGAAATGAAATTCAATTGCCGCAGGTATCGGCGGGATTGTGCCAATAATGCGGTCTGGCGACGGCGCTGACCAGCCACCGGCTCAAATCTCGATATCGACCCACAGCCCCTGGCGAGGCTGGCCTTCCATCAACGGGGCCACCGGCACGGTGTTGTCGGCATTGAGTTCGTTACCCGGGATCGCCAGGTGCGCCTCAGGGTCTTCATCGGCCTCACGGCGGCGCCTTTGCTGCTCTTGCTTGCGCCGCTGCTCCTCGCGCAGCAGCAGGGCGGCCTCTTCTGGATCACGATTTTGCAGGTCGATGGTGCTGTCGCTGGCGCTTTCCTGCATCGGCACGACGGGCGCGATGTCCGGGCGCGGGCGGACCGGGTCGTGCTGGGAAGTGATCGGCACAGCACTCAAGGGGAGCATCGGTGGCAGCATATTTTTTCAGTCTCCTGTCTGCAGGCTGTCGGCCGCGGTAACGGCGACTTGAGCCATCGGTCGCAAACTGTGTGTCTATCGGCACGACAATAACTGTCACAGGCTACGATTTCTTCAGCCTGGCAAGATCAAAGGATCGCAGCCAAAGGCAGTTCCCGCACAGGTATTCCTTTGGTCTGGAGACCTGATTCCGTTAAGATAGCCCGCTTTTTCAAGGTGGGAGTCAGGCAGCATGGCGCAGCAGTATCAACCGGGGCAACGCTGGATCAGTGACAGCGAAGCGGAGCTGGGTTTGGGCACCGTTCTGGCACAGGACGGCCGCTTGCTGACCGTGCTCTACCCGGCCACTGGCGACACTCGCCAGTACGCGCTACGGAATGCGCCCCTCACACGTGTACGGTTTTCGCCGGGTGACACCATCACTCACTTCGAAGGCTGGAAACTGACCGTTCGCGAAGTCGACGACATCGATGGCCTGCTGGTCTATCACGGCCTCAACGCGCAGAACGAAGTAGTCACCCTGCCGGAAACCCAACTGTCGAACTTCATCCAGTTCCGTCTCGCCAGCGACCGTCTGTTCGCCGGGCAGATCGACCCCCTGGCCTGGTTCGCCCTGCGCTATCACACTCTGGAACACACCAGCCGCCAACTGCAGTCGTCGCTGTGGGGCCTGGGTGGCGTGCGTGCGCAACCGATCGCGCACCAGCTGCACATCGCCCGCGAAGTGGCCGACCGGATTGCGCCACGGGTGTTGCTGGCAGACGAAGTAGGCCTGGGCAAAACCATTGAAGCCGGCCTGGTGATCCATCGCCAATTGCTCTCGGGCCGCGCCAATCGCGTGCTGATCCTGGTACCGGAAAACCTCCAGCACCAGTGGCTGGTAGAGATGCGCCGTCGCTTCAACCTGCAGGTCGCGCTGTTCGACGAAGAACGCTTCATCGAAAGCGATGCCTCCAACCCGTTCGAGGACACCCAGCTCGCCCTGGTGGCCCTGGAGTGGTTGGTCGACGACGAGAAAGCCCAGGACGCGCTGTTCGCAGCCGGTTGGGACTTGCTGGTGGTCGACGAAGCACATCACCTGGTGTGGCACGAAGATCAGGTCAGCCCTGAATACTCTCTGGTCGAGCAACTTGCTGAAACGATCCCGGGCGTCTTGCTGTTGACCGCAACCCCGGAACAGTTGGGCCAGGACAGTCACTTCGCGCGTTTGCGCCTGCTCGATCCGAACCGCTTCCACGACCTGGCCGCCTTCCGCGCCGAGAGCGAAAACTATCGCCCGGTGGCCGAGGCCGTTCAGGAACTGCTGGAAAAAGGTCGCCTGTCGCCGAAAGCCCATGAAACAATTCACGGCTTCCTCGGTAACGAAGGCGAAGCCCTGCTGACCGCCGTCAACGATGGCGACACCGAAGCCAGCGCCCGCCTGGTGCGCGAACTGCTGGACCGCCACGGCACCGGCCGCGTGCTGTTCCGTAATACCCGAGCGGCGGTCCAGGGTTTCCCGGAGCGCAAACTGCATCCTTACCCGCTGCCGTGCCCGGACGAATACCTTGAACTGCCACTGGGCGATCACGCCGAGCTGTACCCGGAAGTCAGCTTCCAGGCCCAGCCGGACGCTAGCGAAGAAGAGCGCTGGTGGAAATTCGACCCGCGTGTCGAGTGGCTGATCGACCAGTTGAAAATGCTCAAGCGCACCAAGGTGCTGGTGATCTGCGCCCATGCCGAAACCGCCATGGACCTGGAAGACGCGTTGCGCGTGCGTTCCGGCATCCCGGCCACGGTGTTCCACGAGGGCATGAACATCCTCGAGCGGGACCGCGCCGCCGCCTACTTCGCCGACGAAGAGTTTGGCGCGCAAGTGCTGATCTGCTCGGAAATCGGCAGTGAAGGCCGCAACTTCCAGTTCTCCCATCACCTGGTGCTGTTCGATCTGCCATCGCACCCGGACCTGCTTGAACAACGTATCGGCCGTCTGGACCGGATCGGCCAGAAGCACACGATCGAACTGCACGTGCCGTACCTGGAAACCAGCCCGCAAGAGCGCCTGTTCCAGTGGTACCACGAAGCCCTGAACGCGTTCCTCAATACCTGCCCGACCGGCAACGCCCTGCAGCATCAGTTTGGCCCGCGCCTGCTGCCGCTGCTCGAAGAAGCCGACGATGGCGAGTGGCAAGCGCTGATCGACGAAGCCCGTGCCGAGCGCGAGCGCCTGGAAGCCGAACTGCACACTGGCCGTGACCGCTTGCTAGAACTCAATTCCGGTGGTGCTGGCGAAGGCGATGCGCTGGTCGAAGCGATTCTTGAGCAAGACGATCAGTTCGCCCTGCCGATCTACATGGAAACCCTGTTCGATGCATTCGGCATCGACAGCGAAGACCATTCGGAAAACGCCCTGATCCTCAAGCCGAGCGAAAAAATGCTCGACGCCAGTTTCCCGCTGGGCGACGACGAAGGCGTGACCATCACCTACGACCGCAACCAGGCGCTGTCTCGCGAAGACATGCAGTTCATCACCTGGGAGCACCCGATGGTCCAGGGCGGCATGGACCTGGTGCTGTCCGGCTCCATGGGCAACACCGCCGTGGCGCTGATCAAGAACAAGGCGCTGAAACCTGGCACCGTGTTGCTGGAACTGCTCTACGTCAGTGAAGTGGTTGCCCCGCGCTCACTGCAACTGGGCCGCTACCTGCCGCCGGCCGCCCTGCGCTGCCTGCTCGATGCCAATGGCAACGACCTGTCGGCCCGGGTGTCGTTCGAGACCTTGAACGATCAACTGGAAAGCGTGCCGCGCGCCAGCGCCAACAAGTTCATCCAGGCCCAGCGCGATCAGTTGACGCCACGGATCAACGCTGGCGAGGACAAGATCTACCCACGTCACGCCGAACGTGTGGCAGAGGCGCAACGCCGCCTGGCCGCCGATACCGAAGAAGAACTGGCACGCCTGACCGCGCTGCAAGCGGTCAACCCGACCGTTCGTGACAGCGAACTGGTTGCCTTGCGCAAGCAACGCGAACAAGGCCTGGCGATGCTCGACAAGGCTGCGCTGCGACTGGAAGCGATCCGGGTGTTGGTGGCGGGTTAAGCCCCCCCTGCTCCACCGCTTGAACGATCAGGCCCGCAGCGATGCGGGCCTGATCGTTCCCACGCTCTGCGTGGGAATACCTCAAGGGACGCTCCGCGTTCCAGCTCTCGAAAGGGACGCGAAGCGTCCCGGGCTGCATTCCTTTGCTGCGCGTGGGAGCGATCAACGCAAGTGGCTACGCAGTCGCCGCAGAACCCACCGGCTCAACCACCGCCACCAACCCGTCCTTCATCCGCTTGGCATCTTTCACAAAACACCGCGACGCCAACACCAGAAACACCATGGTGAAAAACAGCGCCACCGGAATCAGGTACATCGCGTCATGCAGGCCGACCGCCTTGAACGCCTCGGTCATCTGCCCGGCACCGGCCGAGAGCATCGCCGTGTGGGCAAAGTGATCGGACAACGCGCCCACCACGACCGGTCCAAGACCACCACCCAGCAAGTACAACCCGGCAAAGAACAGCGCCATGGCCGTCGCCCGCAACCGCGGCTCGACCACGTCCTGAATCGCCGTGTAGACGCAGGTATAAAAGTTATAGGCAAACAACCAACCCAGGCTGAACACCGCCACGAATACGCCGATCTCTATTCGCCCAGAATGCAGCGCCCACGCCGTGCACAGCGTTGAAATGATCAGGCTGAACGCGGCGAACAGCAGGCGACCGTTGGCGACGCGCTGGTGGATCTTGTCCGCCACCCAACCGCCCAGTGTCAGTCCGAACAACCCTGTCACGCCGACGATCACCCCGGTCGCCACCGCAGCCTCCTGCAACGGCATCAGGAAATAACGCTGCAGCATTGGGACAAGGAACGAGTTACAGGCATAGGTGGCGAAGTTGAAACAAAGTCCAGCCATTACCAGCCACAGGAATGTCGGCACCGCCAGCACCCGGCGAATCGGTCGATCAATCTTCTCCTGCGACACCTGCACGCTTTCAGCCGCGCCGCGTTTCGGTTCCTTGATGAAAAACATGAAGATCGCCAGGATCAGTCCCGGTACTGCGGCAATAAAGAATGGAGCACGCCAGCTGTCGAAAGCCTTGACCATCGCGCCGATGGTGAAGAACGCCAGCAACAAGCCCAACGGCAGTCCGAGCATGAATATACCCATGGCCCGCGCCCGGCGATGCGCCGGGAACAAGTCGCCGATCAGCGAGTTGGCGGCCGGTGCGTAACTGGCTTCACCGATGCCGATGCCCATGCGCACGATCAGGAAACTCCAGAAGCTGCCGACCATGCCGTTGACGGCGGTCAGGCCGCTCCAAGCCGCCAGGCCCCACCCCATTAACTTGCTGCGCGAGCCGGTATCGGCCATTCGTCCCAGTGGCAGGCCGGCGATCGCGTAGACAATAGTGAAGGCAGTACCGATGATCCCCAGTTGAAAGTCGCTGAGCTGCCACTCCATGCGGATCGGCTCAATGATGATGGCTGGGATCGTGCGGTCGAAGAAGTTGAACAGGTTGGCCAGGAACAGCAGGAACAGAATGCGCCAGGCATTCGCCGCTTGGGTCGAGTTCTGCATGGGTCCGTCTCTTTTATTGTTATGGGGGCTTCACTGCCAGTGCATCCGAGCCCGGAACCTGCAATCTAGTCAGGCAGGCCGGGACTGTCTGTAATTATTCGTAAAGCTGATACCCGCCCATGGGGACAGACGCGGCCCAGGCAACATTTTATTTCCAAACGAACTAAGGTCCATTCCAAAATCATTGGTAGACAATGTGCCACCATCGCTTGCGTTCAATCCATGGCCTCTATACTCCAAGACATTCGCCAGCGTTGATAACGTCGGCAGGGAGACAAACACGGGGCATGCTAATGGAGTGGCTTGGTCTGCATTTCACTACAGAGCTAGCAGAAAGCGGACAGGTCATACTCCAATGTGTACATGACCCTTTTCTGGTGCTGCTGGCGTATCTGGTCGCCTGCGCCAGCTGTTTTGCCACGCTGGATATGGCCGAACGGATCAATCATGCGCAAAAACCAGCGTCCCAACGCCTCTGGCGCTGGATCGGCGCCGGATGCCTGGCCGGCGGAATCTGGGCCATGCACTTCATTGGCATGTTGGCGTTCCAGGCGCCGATCGACGTTCATTATCATTTGCCCATCACACTCTTGTCGCTACTGATCGCCCTGTGTGCGTCGTGGCTGGCGATGCACACCCTCAGCTTGCCTACCCTGAATTTTCGACAATGCTGCAAGGCGTCGATCATCATTGGCCTGGGCATCGCCACCATGCACTACGTGGGCATGGCCGCCATGCGCTCGCAAGCCACGGCCTACTACCATCCGGGGCTGTTCATCCTTTCGATCATGATCGCCATCGGAGCCAGTCTGGCAGCACTGCTGCTGGCGAGCTACCTGCGTAATGGCTTGGGTATTTTTCACCAACTGCGCAAATGCGCCGCCAGCCTGGTACTGGGCGCAGGCATCATGAGCCTGCATTTCACCGGCATGGCCGCCTTCGACCTGGCCCTGCCAACTGGCAGCCAGTTAACCCAGCCAGGCGAAAATAACCATCTGCAATTGGGCCTGACGGTAGCCGTCATGACGCTCCTGATAATAGGCAGCTGCATCAGTGCGGCATTGGCTGACAAGAAGCTGCAGCACAAGGATCGCGATCTGCTGCGGGTGAATTCGCTACTCACCCAACTGGACCAGGCGCGGATGTCCCTGCAACAGGTGGCGCACTATGACGCCCTGACCAATCTGCTCAACCGTCGCGGGTTCAATCAGCTCTTCGCCGAAAAGCTCCTGGAGCGCACTCACGCAGGCGGCATGCTCGCCGTCCTGTTCCTCGACATCGACCATTTCAAGCGTATCAACGACAGCCTCGGCCACGATGCCGGCGATGAATTGCTCAAGGTGCTCGCCCGGCACATCAAAAGTTCAGTGCGCAGTCATGACGATGTGGTAGCACGTTTTGGCGGCGACGAATTCTGCATTCTCATCGACCTGCATGACCGTGATGAGGCGCGACAGATGGCCCAGCGCATCATGCTGAAAATGAAGGAACCCATCGAGCTGTCCGGGCGGCGCATGGTCATGACCACCAGCATCGGCATCAGCGTATTTCCCGAAGACGGCAAGACCTGTGAAGAACTGCTGAAAAACGCGGACCTGGCGCTCTATCAATCCAAGGATGGTGGCCGTAATGGCCTGAATTTCTTCAGTGCCAACCTCAAGGCACGCGCCATGCTCGAACTGCAAATGGAGGAAGAGTTGCGCCACGCCCTGCGCGAAGACACCGGCCTGATGCTCTATTACCAACCGATCCTTGACCTCAAGACCGACCAGGTCAGCAAGCTCGAAGCGTTGATCCGCTGGCAACACCCCGTCCACGGATTCCTCGCGCCGGACCGCTTCATTGGCATAGCGGAGGCCAATGGGCTGATTACCGAGCTGGACAACTGGGTGCTGCGCAAGGCTTGCGCCGACCTGGGCGAGCTGGCGCGCCAGGGCTGCGGGCACTTGAAGATTGCCATCAATTGCTCACCCCTGACCCTGGCACGCGAAGAATTGAGCGACGAAATCTCACTGGCATTGCGCAGCGCCGGGGTGGAGCCCCATCGACTGGAGCTGGAGGTCACCGAAAGCGCTCTGATGGGCAACATTGCCGAGACGCTGGTGCTGCTGCAGCAGATACGCGCCCTCGGCGTTTCGCTGTCGATCGATGACTTCGGCACCGGTTATTCATCCCTGGCTTACCTCAAGCGCTTACCACTGAACACGCTGAAGATCGACCGTTCATTCATCCAGGACATTCCGAAATCCACCCAGGACATGGAGATCGTCCAGGCCATTATCGTCATGGCCCACACCCTGCATCTGGAGGTGGTTACCGAAGGCGTAGAAACCTTCGAGCAGTACCAGTTTCTCGAATGCCACGGCTGCGATTTCGTCCAGGGCTACCTGCTCAGCCGCCCGATACCTTTGACCGAACTGCAACCGGTGCTGAACGAAATCAACCAGCGCAAGCATTCGTACAGCGTCAGGCGCTTGGGTCTGGCTCACGGTACATCTGCACTAACGTAGACGGGTCCTTCTCCAGGAAACCCTGCCCCCCGTGCAGGCGCATCAATTGCGCGGCCAAGCCACTGATCGGCGTCGCCGAACCCTGTTCGCGGGAAAATTTCACCGCACCGTCCAGATCCTTGAGCAAGGTCCGCACGTGCCATTTGACCGGTTCGAAACGGCTCTCGGCCATTTGCGGCGCCAGGAACTGCAAGGGCCTTGAATCGGCAAACCCACCGGCCAATGCCTCGGCGATCAGGCTGGCGTCGACCCCGGAGCGTTCCGCCAAGGCCACGACTTCGGCGATGACCAGCGCATTGCAGGCAACAATCATCTGGTTGCAGGCCTTGGTCACCTGCCCTGCTCCCACGGCGCCCATGTGCGTCACCCGCTGGCCGAGATTCAACAAGACCGGCTTGACCCGCTCAAGGTCTTCCACGGTGCCGCCGACCATGATCGCCAGGCTACCCGCTTCGGCACCCACCACACCACCGGACACCGGCGCATCCAGCCAGCCCATGCCCGTTTTGCCAAGCTCTGTCGCCATTTCCCGGGTCGCCGTGGGCTCCAGGCTGGAAAAATCCACCAGCAGTTGATCCTTCTTCGCGCCTTCGGCAATGCCCGACTTGCCGAAAACCACCTCGCGAACCACCGCGGTATCCGCCAGGCACAACATGACCACCTCGGCGTGCTGGCACAACTCGGCAGGCGTGGCGACCTGGCGTGCCCCGGCTTCAACCAGCGGCGCGCACTTGGCCGGATTGCGGTTCCACACCGCCAGCGGATACCCCGCGGCGAGCAAACGTCGGCACATCGGCAGGCCCATCAGGCCGATTCCGGCAAATCCCAGGGCCGGTAACGTTGACATCATTTTGCCTCCTTTGGATTAAAGAACACTGAATATTGGCCGATTCTTCAAGACGCAGGAAAGGATTCCGCCGAGCGACGCGCAAGCTGACTGCGCCGCCCGGGACTAATACGCGCTGATAAAAGACGCGAGTTCTCATTCCGTGATGGTCGACGACAGTATGCCGCCCGACCAACCAGCCCAGGTACATGGCGAACAATGACTTCCAAAAACAACCCGGCCCCTGCGCTTTCCGACCTGACGCTGAGCCCGGCGGCGAACAGCCCCGCACCGTCGAAGCCATTGACACCGTCGCGCCCGCTCGCGACCCAGCAATACCTGTACTTCACCGAAACCAATACCGATCGCATCCTCGACAACCTCGACGGCCTGCGCGACATGGTATTCCCCCGCCCACCGCATCTGGAAGGCGACAACGAACAACACAACGACCAGCAATTCCCGTCGGTGTGCCTTATTGGCCTGGGCCGCTGCGGTTCGAACATCGCGCTGGATGTCGCAGAACTGGTCTACAACGCCCGCAAGTTCTACCTCAACGAATTCAACAACGACGATCGCCTCTCGCCAGACAAACGCTATGCGGAAAAAGGCTACAGCCCGGCGCAGTGGATTCGTAACAACTTGCGCCTGGGGTCGAACAAGGCCACCAAGCCGGTGTTCCTGGTAGAACCCCTGGTGATGCTGGGCGACCTGGACAAAGACATTGCGGGGCGTATCCGCTTCTCGCGCAAGGGCGAAAAGAGCGGGTTCCTGCGTGACTACAGCAAGATGAAGATCATGGACCTGTCGGAAGTCCATGCCGGGGGTGCCGGTAACGCACCGATCCTCGGACAGTACCTGGCCAAGATTATCCTGAACAAGGACACCCAGCGCTTCTCCAGCCCGGACTGGAAGATGATTCACTCGTACTTGATCGACAGCTGTGGCATCAAGGCCAACCAGTCGCGCCTGTATTTTTCGATCTTCAGTGCCGGTGGCGGCACCGGTTCGGGCATGGCCTCGGAGTTCGGCCTGGCCCAGCAACACTCGTACATGAACAAGACGTTCGACACCAAGCCGATGGACGAGCACGACAGCAAGAGCGGCCATGCCTTCGTCTTCGAGCCGATCTTTACCAGCGGTATCTGCGTACTGCCGAACATCTCCGATCACCGCAGTGAAATGTCCGAAGCGCTGCACATCAACGCCGGTCGCCTGCTGTGCAAATACCTATCGGAAGAGTGGGACTTCTCCTACAACTTCGCCAACGAAGACAGCAGCGAAGCCAGTGTCATGGGACGTATCCGCCCATGGAACGCCATGATGCTGATTTCCAATGACATCATGCGTTATGCCGAAGAAAGCGATGACGGCAACATCCAGAACATCGACGTCAACGCCATGGAAAAGCATGCCAACCAGTACATCTCGCAGCAGATCTTCAACATCCTGACCGCGCAGGCAGTCACGACCGATTACGACCAGAACTATTTCCGGCGTGCCGGCATCGACATCGGCGAAACCATTCGCCTGGATGCCAACGACCTGTTCATGAGTCTGGCCGGCCCCGTGGCGATTGCCTACGCCGAGTCCGTGGTGCCTGAAACCCAGGCGCCTACCGGCGACAAGTTCAAGGTGTTCGAAAAAGAGCCACAGCGCCTGAACATCGACGATCTGTTCTTCCGCTCCATCGACCTGCCGCACTTCAACAAGGTCACCCAGGCCATCGAAGGCATCAGCCTGTTGCCGATCGAGTCCAAGCGCTATCGTGCGTCGCTGGAGCAATACAAGAATTCGGGATATGACGCGGCAGCCCTGCACGACCTGCACTTCTTCAAGAACTGTTCGTCGGTGGTGTCAATCGTTTCCCTGCCCAAGGACTACAAGCTGTCCTACATGGACCTGAACCGGCTGAAGACGCACCTCAACAACCTGTTCCCCAACACCACGCTCAAGCGTTATGCGTTGGTGATCGGTGCCTCGGCCAACCTGTCGCTGACCACCCTGATCGCCAAGAGCCCATGCCTGTCGGACGATTTCCTGACCTTGATCGTGGCGTTCATCAAGCGTTGCTTTGCGCGCGCCCCTTACCGCTTCGATGACACCCTGGACAACTCGGTCCTCGACTTCATCATCAACGAACAATTCGATGAAGACCTGATCGACGACCTGCTCAACGAGTTCGAGAACCCGGCGAAAATTCTTGATACCAATTGGTATGCGATCAAACCGATGTACGAGAAGAAGTATCGCGAGCTGATCAACGACAAGGACAAGTTTGTCTCGATCAACGATATCCGCCTGTCACGCGATTGCGTGAAGAAAGCGATCAAGTATCTGCGTGAGATCTATCGTCACCGGATTGGCAAGACCAAGGTGATTTCGTTGAATAACCATACGGGCAGAACCGCTTAATCCGTGGCACGCCCATTCGCGAGCAGGC